>MHQO01000057.1:3299-8155 GCA_001820675.1 Candidatus Sungbacteria bacterium RIFCSPLOWO2_01_FULL_47_10 | reverse complement strand
AATCCTGCGTGAAAATGACCAATTTTTTCGCTTGCAGAATCAGGACAATTTTCCGGAACGACATTTGAGAATTGTCCCGATTACACGAGCGATTTCAATTTCTTGATTCGGTCTTGCGCATAAAGAAACGTATTCTGATGCGGATTGTTCTTTGGTAACTTCAATACCGGTCGGTTGTCGGTTCTTGTAAAGACGCCGGGAATAAGCAGGAAACGGTGCCGGAGCGTTTGAACCGTATATGATTGCCAATCATCTGGCAAGCAGAGCCGCCGAAACCAAATCACGATGTTGTAGGCAAGAAGCGACAACTCCGCATACAACGCATTTGCCGCAAAGTTTCCGGTAGGCGCCGTTCCGAAAGGATAATCTTCCTGTAAAGTACGAATCACTCGTTCTATGGCAGAGCGATCTTCGTAAAACGCGAATACACCGTGGGGAGTCAGGGAAAGATTGGTGACGATAACGTGGTAGGCGTATGCTTTCATCTTAAAAAGCGTCAGTTGCGCATCGCGTTTATCCGTCAGTTGCTCACGCAGAACGACAAAACGGTATTTCTGTTTCCATCCGTGAGGCTGATACTGAAATTCAGCAGCAGAATACACAGAACCAACCTTGGTGTATCTCAAAGCAGGAATCGTGTTTTTTAATGGAGCGGTCATGCGTGCTACAACCGCGAATTCAACCCGATTATCGCATAATTGCTGGATAAAATCGCCGTCATAGAATCCCGCGTCAGCTCGGGTACGAATGGTCCGTGTCAAGGTCGGAAGTGCGGCCAACACCGTATTCAACATATCATTCGCTCCTTCTGCCGTATGCGCGTTTCCGTATCGAAGTTCGCCTCCAAGACAGTCTTGGAAATGAGCTTCGGTGCAGATCAACGGATGATAGGATTTTTTGCCAGGATGACGAGGATTGTATCCTTTCGCGGCACCTTCCTGATTTCCATACAATGTCCGAGCTGTAGAATCAAAATCAAGCCAGTAACTGGAATGCGATTCCGGCAGAGTCAGAAAGTGGGCGCGCAGGACATTATGGGCGGAGCGGAGTTTTGGAAGAAGAATATCTGCGTTGCTGATCAGAAAACGTCTGAGCGTTGTCGGATTCGGAACACGCGGAAGCCCGGTGAGATATTGGAATACGCCGTTTGTTCCCAACAGTGCGGTCAATTCGATCTTGTCGAGTCCGAGAATCATCGGGTAAAGTAACGCGAATAGGCGTTCGGTGGTGCTGAAATGGTTGTTGCGTTCGTGAATCTGGAGTTTGCGGCTTAACAATGTGCGCAATTGGAGTTGTTGAAGAAACCGATGGAGCAGGTATACACCACCAAAGTGCGTCAGCTGTCCGGCGGAAAAAGCAACGCGAACATTTTTTGCACCGGTTCTTGGCATATACATGAACCTAATTAAAAATTAGCTTCATGTATATGTACCATAGTGGAGAATTTTGTCTATTTTAAAGGTCGGAAATGAATGTTTTGGTCATTTTCACGCAGGATTTAAGTCCCTAAATCATTCCGCTTTCGGCAGAATAGTCGGGCGATCAGGTTCGTTGTACGAATCTGATGTATCCTCTATTACTTGAGTTCGAAGATCGTCCACTAAGTAGCTGTGAACAGGAACACCGCCTTATGGGCGGTGTTTTAATTTACGGGTGGGGAGAATTAGAACCGCTTGATTTTTTCGAATCTCTGCGTTATTATTACTTCAGTTCTATTTCATGAAGGAGGAAAAAAATGACTTGGTTGCTCATAGTAGGCGCCTCATTATTGGCAGTATACTTGCTCATCGGACTACTTTTTGTAAGGCTTATTAACAGTTCGACAAGAGGGAAGATGACCAAAAAGGAAAAAATATTTGTATTTTTACATTGGTACCAGTACTTCATGCGACAATCCTAATTTTCGCCGCCCACCAGAACGGCTTTTTTTATTCAAAACTTGGTATCAAAAAAGGCTCATTTTTCTCAAAACGTAGTGCACTAACCCGTTTTGAGTGAAAACACCGCATCAGGTGCGGAGTTTTCTTTTGAGTACAAAAAAGGAATTTGATGCCTATTGACATGTATGTGATATCAGCTATAATTGTAATATAAATTATTACAATTAATTTCGTTGAATTATGCGTACTATTATAAACATTTCATTGCCCGAAAAGATGGCTGAAGAGGTAGAGGCAGAGATCAAAAAAGAACGTTTTTCTACAAAAAGCGAGTTCTTTCGCATGCTCGTGCGATTGTGGCTCGAAAAAGAGCTCTCAGAAGACCTTGAAGAATCAAGAAATGAATTTCGTCACGGCAAAGGAAAACTTCTGCGTTCCTTAAAGGAATTGCGATAACTAACTGATATGCAAATTTACTATTCTTCAAAATTCGGAAGGGAGTATAAAAAACTGCCAAAAACCATTAAGGCGCTTGCCGAAGAAAAAGAAAAGATTTTCAGGCATAACCCATTTGACAAAAAGCTCGATACTCACAAATTGCATGGTTATCTGAAGGAGTATTGGGCTTTTTCGATTGATAAGAAATACCGAATTATTTTTGAATTCGCCGGAAAAGATACAGTTTGGTTTCATTCAGTTGGTGACCATTCAGTTTATCAATAGTTCAGAAATCCCGATATTGATTCTTCTCATCACCCACAGCAGTTCGAAGATGTTCCCCTTACCCGCTCCAGAAGTATCAAAAGTGAGCTATCTGAAAGTTCATTTTTAATACCACTAATTATCGCTCTATTTTCAGTTCTTCTATCATTTGGGCCCTCTGTTCTTCAGTCATTGAATGGCTCAAATTTTTTAACTCGGAACGTAAATTGAATTTTCGAAGACCTTTTGCAGCTTCGGGGTCCGACGCTTCGAGAACTTCTTTATATTTCTTGAGCATCGCTCGTGCTTTTTCGCAACGAACTCCGCACGGAGTGTATGCTGGGGGTCGATAATGCATCTCTTCGGGATAGTCTTCGTAGTTGGTTAACCGCCCACATTCATATTCAAAATTCGAGATTCTCTTTTTGCGTCCCCCTGGGACGTCCTTTATGTCTCGCTTTTCAATATTTTTCTGAGGATTAGAATATTCTTCGATATCGCATTCGGGATATCCTAAAAATTCTCCATCAATTTTCCAATATGTTCCGCGAGGAATGCGCTCAGGAAGAGTTAGATACTTTCTTTGAAGTTCGTTGTGCGCTTCGCGAGTAGCCACTGTATATACAGGCTTTAAGCGCCTGGGATCGGAATTAAAAGAAAAATCTAAGCCGAGTTTTTCAACAATTTTTTGAAAATGAGTAAAATCACCGCCAATATATGTTCCGGGTTTTATGCCCTCAGCGACTAAAAGAAGTTGCGCTCGATCAATGGAATTAAGACTTTTCCACTCGTTTGATTCATACACTTCCTTAAAACGCGGATAATACTTCGTTTCGTGCTCAATAGATTTAACATTTTGTCCTTCCGGGTAATTGGGAATATTTTCTTTCATAATCTTATTATAGCTAAATAATTACTGTACGCAAAAAGTATCGAATCCAATATATCAGAAGTTCCAAATCTAATCCTTCTCTTCCATTACTTGAGTTCGAAGATTGTCCACTAAGTAGCTTTATTGATAATAACTGCTACTGAAGCGGTTATTTTTTATACGAGTAAGGATAATTAGAAAACATAGAAAAAATAATGCTGAAACAACACGGTTTCCAAATTCAAGAATTGGAAAAAAGAATGCGCAGAATGGAAGATTTATTTGCTGTAAAGTAACTAAAATCAAACCGCCCTGTGAAAAGCAAGGGGTGAAACTTGGTATACGAAACCCGCTCATTGCAAAAATATCGCCTTGAGGCGATATTTTTCTTTGCGATTAGGGGGAAATTGCAAACGCTTGTATTATAAACCCCTTTTTGGTACGTATGGGTTTAGTTGCTTAAAAAGAATTGGGAGAGGTAGATGTTAAAAAAGATTTCTTCCGCACTGGCTATCTTGTTTATTTCTATCGTCGTTACCCTTGGTATCCTGTATAAAGTTCGTTCCTTGCCAAATTATCAAAGCTGGCCATTGAAAAGTGAGGGTAAATTTTTTGGATACTTCGTTACAAGGTATGAATATGATACCAGTTCCAACTGGGTGAGAGAATATAGAACCGAAAAAGGGGCGAAACCCGAATATATTGTTTGGCATTTTACGAAAAAAGGTGAAAAAGATATGTATGTTTACTTTGCCGAAAGTACATACAAATCAATTGTGGGTTTGTATTTTCCGACACGGGCATATGAGCAGAAACACATAGGACACTGCAAAGATTATGACGGCAGAAATGCGCAATGTTATCAATCAAGCTGGTATATTTCAGTGCTTGGCGTCTACTTCACAGAAGAGTCGAGTCAAATATTTTATGTTCAATAACTGTATCCCATGCTTTTTGGGATATTTTTTATTCAAAACTTGGTATGAAAAAGTTATTCATTCCCTTAAAACAGGTTCCACCTTGACAGACTCAAGATAAAAATACATCGCGGTTTTTAATACATCAATAATTGATTTTGAAATTTGCCCATCCTTCTCGCAACAGGGCGAGACTGACTCATCGAGGAGGGTGTATTCAGTAAAAGAGAAAGAGGGCTACACCTCTCCGGAAGACGCCGATACGGGACTTTTTTTCCGGAGCCAGCCGACAAATTTCGAAAGCACAAAAAAAGTGAAAAAGACAAATGCCGTAACGACGGATGCTTCAAGATAAAAACCGAGTCCTACGGCAATGCCGATTCCTGCAACAACCCAAAGCGTTGCGGCGGTGGTCAGGCCAACAACCATGGAAGGATTTTTATGAATGATCGTTCCCGCGCCGAGAAACCCGATACCCGTAACGAT
>MHQO01000057.1:2776-3208 GCA_001820675.1 Candidatus Sungbacteria bacterium RIFCSPLOWO2_01_FULL_47_10 | reverse complement strand
TATTCGCGTTCAATTCCAATCAAGCCGGTAAGGAACAGGGTAACCGTGAGACGCAAAAGAATATCTACGAGCGTAACTGGTTCCATGGTTTTGTATTATGATTATGTTTAACAAGTTCACTATAGGAATACGGCGGTATCCTGTCAATCAACCACTTGCTTCAGAAAAACTCCGCCAATCAAGGCAAAGACACTATCCGCACTTGCAAAAAAACATACGCCGATTATCCTCTGCTATGGGGGTAAAAATAAGCAAAAGCAGGATTATGAATCATTCAACCACATTAATTGTTTTCGGAATTTTTTTACTGTTGTCATTTTCTTTCTTTGCCTTGAACGCCAACGGGGGCGTTATCATCGCTCACGCGCACGCAGACGATATCGCGCACCAAACTGAGGAACCGGGCCACATGGAAGAAAAATCAGGCCACGG
>MHQO01000057.1:1939-2761 GCA_001820675.1 Candidatus Sungbacteria bacterium RIFCSPLOWO2_01_FULL_47_10 | reverse complement strand
ATCGAGCCTAATTGAACGATTTGGTCAGCCGTCGGTTTTGGGGGAACTGGTTATCGGCGTTATTCTTGGAAATCTCGTTCTTCTCGGCATCGGCGTATTCGAGCCGCTCAAAGCAGATTTAATCATCGCGTTTCTTGCGGAACTCGGCGTTGTCATCCTCCTTTTTCAGATCGGCCTTGAATCGAATATTTCCCGTATGCGCGAGGTTGGCATCAAAGCGCTCCTTGTTGCCTGTGTCGGAGTCGCGGTGCCATTCATTCTCGGCACATATATCGTCGGGCCGTATCTCCTCCCCGGCCAACCATTTACCGCCTATCTTTTCATCGGAGCAACGCTTACGGCAACATCGGTAGGAATTACGGCGCGCGTATTTCGCGACCTTGGGAAACTTCAGTCACGAGAAGCCCAGATTGTCCTTGGCGCTGCAGTTATTGATGACGTACTCGGACTCATCATACTTGCGGTCGCATCGGCAATTGCCACGGCAGGGACGGTCAGTGTTGGGTCCATTGCGTGGATTTCCACAAAAGCGGTGCTTTTTCTCGGGCTTGCGATAACCATCGGAGCATTCTCCGCGCCATGGATCGGAAAAGCATTTTCAAAAATTCATGCCGGAATCGGAATGAAATTCACCGTTGCGATTTCTTTCGGGCTTGTCGTCGCGTATCTTTCGCAAAAAATCGGCCTTGCCCCGATTGTGGGCGCGTTTGCAGCGGGACTCGTGCTTGATCCGGTTCATTTTCGTTATTTCAAGGACCCGCACATTGTTGATGAGATTAAAGCGCACATACACCACGTGGGTGACAAGGCAAAGGAGGAGAT
>MHQO01000057.1:0-1912 GCA_001820675.1 Candidatus Sungbacteria bacterium RIFCSPLOWO2_01_FULL_47_10 | reverse complement strand
CGATCGGGTTGTTTTTGGTTCCGATTTTCTTTGTCATGACTGGCATGGCGGTGCGACTCGACACACTTTTCAACATTCCCATCCTTTTGGTAGCACTCGGCATAACGGTCGCGGCGTTTGCGGGAAAAATAGTTTCGGGATTTGCTGCCGGAAAAAATATTTCAAAATCAATCATCGGGTGGGGAATGGTGCCCAGGGGAGAAGTCGGCCTGATTTTTGCAACCATCGGAAGACAGCTTGGGGTCGTGTCAGATGAAATATTTTCCGCAATTGTCATTATGGTTATTCTTTCAACCCTGCTTCCGCCGATTGTCCTGACGTTTTTACTGAAACGGCAAACTCCACTTCCCTCCGTGTAAAAAAGACCCGGTATGAAACGAAAAGCCCGCAGATATTGTGGGTTTTTCACCGTTTTAATACCCGTGTGGGAGCGCCTCGGCGGTTTTCTACTTACACTTGATTACCCGCCGACCGGTTGCTACAGTAATACCATGACGACACCGGAACCTGCCATCATATATGAAAATAAAAATTTCGTCGTGGTAAACAAACCGGCGGGATTGGCCGTGCACGGAGGGGGATCGGTTACGGGAAAAACGCTCGCTGATTTTCTTTTGAAAAAGTTTCCGGACATTTCCGGCATCGGAGATGATCCGGCGATCCGTCCCGGAATCGTGCATCGGCTTGATCGGGACACATCCGGAATTATGGTAGTCGCAAGAAATCAAGACACATTCGATACGCTCAAAAACCTTTTCAAACAAAGAACCGTGGAAAAAAAATATCTTGCTCTCGCCTGCGGAGTTGTTTCTCCAAAAAACGGCGCCATAGAACTTTCCATAGGAAGACTTCTTAAAAAAACCGTTCGGCGAGGTGCGGGTAAATACGTAAAAAATGAGCGGTCCGCCATAACGCATTTCAGGGTCTTGGACATTTTTGACAAAAAATATTCACTGCTTGAAGTATCGCCGAAAACCGGGCGCACGCACCAAATTCGGGTACATCTTCAAAGCATACACCATCCGGTTGCCTGCGATACGCTCTATGGCGGGAAAAACGTTTGCTGTCCCCGCGGCTTAAACCGCTTCTTTCTCCACGCGCACTCCCTCGAATTCAGCCACCCCGAGGGAAAACGGTGGAAATTCGAGGCCGACCCGCCCCCAGACCTTGAGCGCGTTCTTGCTTCCCTCCGAGGTCTTGCGAAAAAAGAAGAATGATAGTACCATTGACGAAGTAAATCACTAATCAACCGCAAACATGTTTCGCGGATATTCGCGAAATATTTTAGTGTTTGATTAGGGATCGTAATGAACAAACTCGATACTTTCAACCAAAAACAGCTCAAACAACTGCCCGAAATCAGGCCGGGCGATACGGTTAAAATTTTCCAGCGCCTGAAAGAAGGAGATAAGGCAAGGATACAGCCGTTTGAAGGGATGATCATTGCGATCAAACACGGCAGGGGGATTTCAGGCACAATTACGATTCGCAAGGTTACACAAGGAATTGGCGTGGAAAAAGTTATACCCATTCACTCGCCGACAGTTGAAAAAATACAGGT
Organism: Candidatus Sungbacteria bacterium RIFCSPLOWO2_01_FULL_47_10; assembly: GCA_001820675.1. Classification (GTDB taxonomy): domain Bacteria; phylum Patescibacteriota; class Minisyncoccia; order Sungbacterales; family GWA2-42-14; genus 2-01-FULL-47-10-A. The sequence goes on along the minus strand of MHQO01000057.1, from coordinate 351 downwards.
TTTGAAACATGCAAAAACTCGCAGGGCAAAATTATACTATATACGAACAAAAGCGGCTCGCGAAGTCAGACGCAAAATGAAACCGACGGAAGTAATGAAAGAAATTACGGTTGAAGAAGCGGCCACGAATACAGCAACTGCGGAACAAAGGATTTGACCGAGCCCTGAGTTTATCGAAGGGCGAGAAATATATGCGCGGGTGGGTGAAAAGCAATGCTTTTTACGCCGTTAAAAGACGGCGGGGCCGCCGCCCGCATCGACTTTTTGACCGAGCCCTGAGTTTATCGAAGGGCGAGAAATATATGCGCGGGTGGCGGAATTGGTATACGCGCAAGGTTGAGGGCCTTGTGT
>MHQO01000056.1:6317-7956 GCA_001820675.1 Candidatus Sungbacteria bacterium RIFCSPLOWO2_01_FULL_47_10 | reverse complement strand
TTTGCTTGGAGTTTATCCCAAACCTCTCTACCTTCCTGTTCTTCGCGGAGCGTGTGTTCAACAACCGCATCCAAATCCGCCGAGGAATTGGAAAATCCGCCCACCCCCCCGACTCCGCTCATGGCAGGCATTTGGGCGTTTGCGCTTGTAGCAAACGAGCTAACAACGATTGCGGCAAAAATTGTGAAAATAAGTTTTTTCATATTTGTAGTTTAGCCAAAAACTAAAACTTTATCTGAACTCTCGACCATTTTTAATAAATCGGACATCGTGGAAACAGGACAAACTCCGCTTTCTTCTTTTCCGCGTATTTTAAGGCAAGTCCCGCAAGCGTAAATTTTACCTTTCAACTCTTTGAATTCCGCCACTTTTGCCGAAACGTCAAAATCCGTGCTATCAGGAATGGTGTCAAGTTCCGAACCCTCGCTCATTAAAAAGATTTCAACTTGGTGTCCCGCTTTGAGCGCGGTAATTCCGAGGCGAAGCGTATTCCACGCGTGCTCCGGTTTATTTGATTGTAATATGATGCCGAGCTTCATAAAATTATTGTATCTAAAGAAAGTGGATTTTTCCAGCCCTCCAATGCAGATACGGTTCCCGATAAAAAATTATCAATGCGGGAGAGGGTGGAATTCCTTCTCCTCCGAAATTTTGCACATCCTTCGGACAGGCAAAATTTTTCCCCCGAAGCCCTGGTTTTCAAAAATGTAAAGCAGTTTACATTTTTGAAATACCCTTCGAATCCAACCCGGACGTATTTTATTTGCGGTTTTCGGCAGATTTTCGGAGGGTGAGGGATTCGAACCCTCGATACCCGTTAAGGTATACAGTCTTTCCAGGACTGCGCACTAGACCACTATGCGAACCCTCCATCGTTGATTCAAATATAAAACGTGGCGTTCCTCGCGCCGTAAACCAAAGAGGAAAAATTAAAATCTCCACACGCTCATCCCTCACACCACATAATCGAGAAAACGCCGTCACTTGTGTCTGAAAAAGAAACCCCGTTGAGATTTGAAGTTACAACAAGCTCATATCCGAATCCTTCGGGAATATTTGAAACGCTCCATTGAACAAGTCCATCTCCCCGCTCTCCTTTCTCGTTAAACATCGCGGGGTACGATCCGATGACATATGGGGTTGAAACACTTCCGAAGGGCCTTACCAAAACCTGAACGGCATTCAATCCCGTACTTTCCCATTCAATAACAGCATCTCCGCCCAAACACAAGGACTCTCCTCCGTTTGGCGAAGTGATATGAATATACTGCCGTGAATCAGGATTGCATACTCCCGCACGCAAGCCATATGGACAAGCCGTTGTTTGGGGGGGAAATGGAGGCGGCGAAATCATGATAGGCGCGGGCGGCTGGGACTGAGGTACCTGCCCCGGCGATCCGGGAGAAGGAGGAGAGAGGCGCGCTGCCTCCGCAAGCGGACCTTCCGCAACGTCAAAACAATATCTTCCTGTCATGGCCATGCCAACACATGAGGTCTGATCAGCCCCATCAACAGTATCTGCCGGACAAAGTGACGTAAAATCCCTATCACTCCTCAAAGCAACATTTCCGGCGTTTTCAAGATCGGCGCCAAGGTGATACGTTGATTTCTCGCAGACGGAATAATAATAATTTGCGCC
>MHQO01000056.1:5964-6294 GCA_001820675.1 Candidatus Sungbacteria bacterium RIFCSPLOWO2_01_FULL_47_10 | reverse complement strand
GTTTCCGGGAGATACATCGGAACAAGAAGATCAAGTGATGCGGGATAAGAAGAGTTGTTCGCGTCATAGTACAACTCGAGTGCGAGCTGAATCTGTTTGATACTGGAAATATGAAGCGCATCACGCCGCATGGAAGAGTCGTTTGGAGAAATAAACGATTCTCCGGATGGGAGCTCTCCCGCAACATCTCTTAAGGTCCCTTTTCCGTTTTCGTCAATGGTAACGCGCATCAGCAAATCTCCGCGGCGCGACGCTTCGCCAAGTTTTTCCGCCATCTCTGGGTCGACAAAATAACTTTCGATTCCATACACTACTGCGATCCTTCCACCC
>MHQO01000056.1:4466-5941 GCA_001820675.1 Candidatus Sungbacteria bacterium RIFCSPLOWO2_01_FULL_47_10 | reverse complement strand
TCTCCCTGTATAAAAAGCGAATAGTCGAGAGTCGAGATATCATACCGCAGGGCTACGTATTGGCCGCGCAAAAGATCTCTCGGATCAACCGGCACTGTTTTTAACACGACATCGGTTCCGCCCACAACGAGCGACTGATAGAAAAAAATCATGAAAAGCAGAACCGCAAATTGGAAAAAAACCGCAAACGCAAAAAACGCTTTTCTGTTGGAAAATCTTTCAATAACCAAATTGTTAATCGGTGCCATCATAACGAATCAAGAAGATAAAGGCGCAAGAGCTCCTTTTTCCCGCATTTTTTCTAATAAACGCTTTCTGAATTTTTCAAGAATATACCCGAGCCCGATAAGAATTATTCCGCCGATCATGAACGATCCGTACGTTCCGAAATAAAGCGAGAAGACGTCGAAATACCGCGACATCACCTGCAGGGCAAAAAACAATATGCCGATATTGACATACCGCCTCTCGTTCGAAAGATATCCGAATGAAATAAGCGTAATCGATTCTGCGGCAAGAACAATGTTCCAAAGGAACATATATGGATTCAATTCAGCCCGCCGATATACATAGTACCCGACTGCTGTTTGCGGATACTCGACCGGAAAAAGAATAAAAATCAGGGCAAACAAAACAAGGAGAGCAAGACCCAGAAAGCCGTATCTAAAAAAACGATTCGCGCCGAACAAAAACGATGCCGCAACGCACCCCCCCGTAGTGATTACGGCAAGCGCCCAAAAAACACCCCGAAAGCCCATTACCGCTCCTGCCAAAACGGCGTTTCCTGCCGCATTATTCAAGAAAAAGTTAAAACTCAAAAGATATGATGCGACCAAAACCATCGCCATACCGTAAAAACTGTATGCAAAAACGAACGACCGCCTCATGCCGAACAAATAAATCTGATAAGATGCGAGGAGAATAAGAAAGACCCCGAATATATAGAAAAATACCGCGGCGTCAATCCGCCCCGCTTTCCACTGCATAAGGGCAAACCCGATCCACAAAAAAAATCCGAGAAGCGTTACCGCAAGAAGTTTTTCCTGTTTTTTTGCGTATGCATAGAGGGCAAGCGCGATAAAAGAAATCAGATACGGTGCGTGGAAAGTTTCTCTGATGCCGCCGAAGAAAAAAGACGTTCCGGCAAGGCGGGAAAAAACAGTCCACAGGGTGAAGAGGATTGAACTAAACCCCAAGAACAGCTCTGACCCGAGCGCTAATCCCGTCGCAAGCGCGCCGACTGCCCAAAGCAAAAAAAGCGTTCCGGATCCTGCCTGAACCTGATATATTTGCGCGATCAGCGCGATTCCCGCGCCGTATAAAAGAGTCCCGAGAAAAAGAAACGATACGCCGGTCTTCTGATACCCTGCGGATTCAAGCCACATTCCCGTTCCGTATGACGCGGCAATTGACGCGAAGATAATAAAAAGCTTGATACCGACGGGAAGTGTCTGCCAGTTTGCGCTGAGAAAAAG
>MHQO01000056.1:274-4458 GCA_001820675.1 Candidatus Sungbacteria bacterium RIFCSPLOWO2_01_FULL_47_10 | reverse complement strand
CGGCCCCGATTAGGATTGCTCCAAGCGTTACAATCGTCTGAATCAAGCGCGACTGTCTTTGGACTTTCAGCCGCTCCGCATATTCCTCTCCGTACTGGTCAAGAATACGCTTCTTTACGTCCTCGGTAATAATCCCTTTTTCTGCCCAGGAATTGATTTCGTTTTTTAATCGGTCGTTGAATGAAAACATGATTTTTTCGATTTTAGGATCCTGTCGCTATCGCAACCGGAACCCGAATGAAAAATCTATACCGTAAGCTGGCCAAGCGCCATAATACGCTCGCTGATCGGAGGATGGGTTGAAAATATCCTGACTATCCACGGGGTCTTTTTTCCGGAGTTGCGATCGGTTCCAAACGGATTTTCGAGAAAAAGATGGGCAGTCGCGTTTGACGCGGTCTGCATGGGTCGGGAATATGAACTGATTTTTTTTAACGCAGATGCCAGGCCGTCCGGATAGCGGGTAAGAAGCGCGCCGGATGCGTCAGCCAAAAATTCGCGCTTTCGCGATATCGCAAGATGAATCAACGAGGCGATAATCGGAGCAAGAATGGAAAGAACTATCCCGACCAAAATCATGATCCCGCCGCCGTTTCCGCGGCTTCTTCCCCTGCCGCCGAACATGCTCCCCCAAAAAAGGGACCGCATGAACATATCCGAAAGAATGGCGACAAACCCAACAAGCACTACGGCAACGGTTGAGACAAGCATGTCGCGGTTTCCGATGTGGGAAAGCTCGTGCGCAAGAACGCCTTCCAACTCCGATCGGTCAAGGATATTCAGAAGGCCCGATGTCACCGCAACGACTGCTCGCTCCGGATTTCTCCCCGTTGCGAACGCATTCGGGGCGGGATCGTCAATAAGATAAAACCTCGGCATGGGAAGGCCGGATGCAATCGTAAGATTTTCAAGAACGCGAAAAAGTTCCGGATGAGATTTTAATTCAACGGGGCGCGCCTTGTGCATTTTTAGGACGATTTTATCCGAATACCAGTAACTGACGACATTCATTGTGACGCTGAAAATGACCGCAATATAGAGAATCCCGGGATTTCCGTACACTTGGCTGAATACCCATCCGACCGCAATGACCACCCCAAAAAATACGGACATCAGAAGCCATGTTTTCCTGATATTGCTCGCTTTGTTGGTATAAAGAGTCATGCTATTGTTTCAGATAATAATTGAGGAAGACGAGTGTGTCGCTCATGACGTCATTTGCTTTCAGAAGATTTACGCCGCGACCGTATCCGTTATACACATATTGCTCCTTCGGGTCGGAAGCGCGCGAAGAGAAAAAATCCGCCGCCGTTTTATCGCGGTCACTCGAGACGATAAGAACATTCTTTGGCGAAAAACCCTCGCGGCCACTTCCGGAAAGAACATTATCCTCGCCAATTTCGGACGGAGACAACAAAACACCTGCTCCGATTTCGGGAATCGTTCCAAGGGCAAGCCATGCTATATGAGCGCCGAACACGCTCCCGACGATTCCTATTTTCGATCCATCGACGATCGGCTGCTGCTTCAGAAAATCAATCGCGCCGATAACGTCGTTCGGAAGATCGGAAAGTTTCGTCGGTCCCTGCTTGCTTTTGCCGAATCCGCGAATATCGTAAGTAAGAACATTATAGCCGTTGCTCTGAAAAGTCGGAACAGAAATGGAAAAATCCCGACGATCGGAATTGTACTGATGAACAAGAATAAGAGCCGGGGACTTTGCAACAGGCACACGAGAAGGCCAAAACGTAGCGCTCAACACATACCCGTCCGATGCTGGAAATGAAACTTCCCGAATTTCACGCTCGGGCCATTCATCTTCCGGAAAATATATAGGGGGGGGCGGAGACGATTGTCCGGGCGGGCTTTCCGCATTATCCCCCATAAAATTCACAAAAACGATAAGACTGCCGGTGATCGCAATCGCAGAAATAATAAGAATTTTATTATAAAGAATCTTATCCATACCGTATTGAATGATTACGAATTAAAATATGAGTTTTTGAATAAAAATTATAAATAGTTCCTGTTGAAATAGCTTTATTTTTCGAGCGGAGCGATAGCGAAGTCGAGATATTACTTTATGGTATGCTATGGTATCTTCTCGACCCGGCTCGAAGAATAAACTATTTCAACCGGTACTAAATAATCGATATATTCGCCGTGTATGCGCGCATAAAATTCGTCATTTGTCGTATGTAATAAAGTATACCCTATTTTTCACGTTTATCAAAATCAAGCGCCGCAGAGTTGATGCAAAAACGCTTGCCCGTAGGCATCGGGCCGCGCCCATTGGAGCCCGGGGGGAGCGAAGTGGGGCCGTCATCAAACACGTGACCAAGGTGAGACCCGCACTTTCCGCACAGCGCCTCAATTCGTTCCGTTCCGAGATTGGTATCGCGCTCCATCCGAATGCTTGCTTCGGAGGCGGGCTTCCAGAAACTTGGCCATCCGGTGCCGGAATCGAATTTTGTATCGGACGAAAACAATTCGTTTCCGCACGCACCGCATACATACATTCCCTTTTCTTTTGAAAGATAATACTTCCCCGTAAACGGCGCCTCCGTTCCCCTTTCCCGCAAAATCAGGTATTGCTCGGGAGTCAGACATGTTTTCCACTCCTCTTCAGTTTTGTCTATTTTGTCCACTTGAAAAATATATGAGTGTTTTACCGGAAACACCCAGGTTATAAACCTCAATATCGTACCGTTCCGAAATATACAATTTCAAGCGCTCCGCCCAGCCGCCTTTTTCCAAATCGCTTCCTTCCCATGTTATACTGTCTCCAAAAATGCAAATACTCATAACTTCAAAACAGGATCATGCAACAGTTCTTTAACATATACATCAATGTCATCACATTTTTTTAATTCTTCGGTCGTATACCAACGATATGCGTTATGTTCAGACATATCGAGTCGAACTTCGCCCCGTGCTTCCCCGACAAATGTTAACCGCACGATATGATAACCGGCGCTCCGGAAAATATCCTGAGCTGCAACAAGCTTGGGAATTCCGAAAAGTTCCAGTCCCGTTTCTTCGCGAATTTCCCGCGCCAGATTTTCCATCAGGGGTTTTCCTGGGTGTATTCTCCCGCCAACAATATCCCACCGACCAACCACATCAGGATACTTCTCGGAAGAACGGTGCACGAATAAAAATTTTCCCTCCGTATTTTTGAGAAACGCTTTTACCCCGACTTGCAATGTTTTATCGTGATCATTCATGATATTTTTCGCTTCACATCCCGAATTTCATGAAGTGATACTTTCCCGACGACCGAACAGCATTCGGTCTGAAACGCTCGGAACTCTTACGATATCGAAACGCCGATGGGGTTCGATATGCCGGTTTTCCTTTTCTATTTCCGATTTTTGAATGGATTTTCATAGAGGCGGGTAGCAACAAATATTCGTTACGTAATTAATTAGACCAGTTGCTTAATAAGGTTTTAGCCGTTTTTTTGAAAAATCATTGGCTTAAAATAAGGGTTTTTTGTATCAAATTTCCTCTAAAAATTATTAAGCAACTGGTCTAATACCCGGTGTGCAATCAGCAAACCTGTTTGCCCGTTTTCTCAAAATACCGCTGGTGGTATTCTTCGGCGCGCCAAAAAGGTTTCGCAGGAATAATTTCCGTTGTGATCTCTGCCTTATATTTCCCCGATTTCGCGAGCGCGTCCTTTGAAGCGCGGGCCGCTTTTTTCTGATCGGGAGAAAAACAAAAAATAACCGAGCGGTATTGCGATCCGACATCCGGCCCCTGACGGTTCAGCGTTGTCGGATCGTGAAGACTCCAGAATGCATCGAGCAATTTCTCATACGAAATCACGGCAGGATCATATTCGATATATACCGTTTCCGCATGACCCGTTACGCCGTCGCACACATCCTCATACATCGGGTGTTCCGTGTGCCCACCCATATACCCGACCGCCGTTTCCACAACCCCTTTTTGTCGACGAAATTCCGCCTCCACTCCCCAGAAACACCCTGCGGCAAACGCCGCTTTTTCTATTTTTTTACTTTCCGCCATAGGCACTATCCATAAACCAATAATGCGGCATAGTACCACCTCACTCTAAACGCAAACATTCTCACATTCTTAAGAATGTGAGAATGTTGTGAGAAACCGCAGCATAATTTTTCCATACGGGGAGAGGGAGTGCTGAACGGAGCGTCCAT
>MHQO01000056.1:0-252 GCA_001820675.1 Candidatus Sungbacteria bacterium RIFCSPLOWO2_01_FULL_47_10 | reverse complement strand
CGCCAGCACAAGGCGCCGTGTGTGTTCCGATATCGTTTTAAAATTACAGTCAAGCCGCCGGGCGATTTCTTCAAGCATGATGCCATCGTTTTCCGCGATAAGAAATAAAATTTCAATGCGGCGGTGGTTTGCAATCCCCTTGAAATGCCGCTCAAGCTGTTTTGCGCTTTTCGTTTTTGACCGGGTTGCCATACCAAGTGTATAGCACATCGATGCGCAAAAAACAATATTCCAACATTCTTAAGAATATGA
>MHQO01000055.1:1860-5128 GCA_001820675.1 Candidatus Sungbacteria bacterium RIFCSPLOWO2_01_FULL_47_10 | reverse complement strand
GATGTTTCTCGGATTGACCAGAACCGGGTTGAGGTGCGCCCCGAGTGGGTCCTCCTGCAGAAGATCGTTGAGGGTATCATACAGGATTTCCGCATTCTTGCTATGGCACGGAATTCATCAATCGAATATTCATATGAGCACGACATACCGCCGCTTTTTGTGGATCCGAAGCTCATTCGAGACGTCATATCCAATATTATTTTTAACGCGATATTGTATAAACACGGGAAAGGCGCGGTGAAAATTACCGTCCGCCGCGAAGGGCAAAAGGGTGTTTTATTTACATGCCAAGACGACGGCATCGGCGTCCCTGAGAGCGAACGCGAAAGGATTTTCACAAAATTTTATCGGTCACGGGAAGCGGTTGAAATCGAGCCGCATGGATCCGGCCTCGGTCTCTATATTTCAAAAGGAATCGTTGAAAAGAGCGGAGGAAAGATTGGGTTTTCGAGCGTTCACGGGAAAGGATCTGCGTTTTATGTTTTTTTGCCGGTGACGAAAGACGTTTTTTCGCAAAAAACGTAGAGTCGCGCGCGAAGCATGAATCAAAAAATTCTTATTGTCGACGATGATAAGTTTCTGATCCGCCTGTATGCGGACAAACTTCGGCGTGAGGGGTTTGAGGTCCTCATGGCTATCACCGGAGCCGAGGGGCTTGAGCGCGTAATCGCACAGCAGCCCGATTTGGTGATTCTTGATGTGATCCTGCCGCAAAAAAACGGGTTTGATGTTTTAAGCGAGATGAAGTTGAATCCAAAGACGAGAGGTATTCCCGTTATTATTCTCACGAATTTAAGCCAGGAGTCAGACATAAAAACGGGCCGATCGCTCGGCGCGGTCGAATATCTTATAAAAACCGAGTTTCCCATCGCGCGTCTCGGAGAAGTTGTAAGAAAGTGGCTTGCCGTAAAGAATGTTGAAAAAACTGCGGATGGAAATATCGCCTGATTCGTCTTGTCCGGAAGTCATGTTAACGCATGCCAGTGTATGAATGATTATGTTTAAAACCATGAAGACAGAAACAAAAAATCGCCGGAGCGGGATTTGGGGCGCCGATGTTTCTTTTGGACGAGTGAATATAACCCAAAAGACGCTTTTTGCGCGGCACATGTCGGTCATGCTGAAAGCCGGCGTTCCGATTGTCGAATCATTGCAGGTTGCGGTAGAATCCGCCGACGGAAAGTTTAAGCGGGTGCTTGCGGGCGTTCTTCGTGCCGTTGAGAGCGGAAATCCTTTATCCGCCGCACTCCGTTTATATGCTTCCGTGTTCCCTCCCTTTTTTATCAACGCGGCGTATGCGGGCGAGAAGTCGGGAACGCTTGTCGAAAATCTTGAGAATATTTCCGTCGAGTTAGAAAAGGAAAAGGCGCTTCTTGGAAAAGTGAGGGGCGCATTGACGTATCCGATTATCGTCATTGTCCTCGCCTTTTTTTTGGTTATGGCGTTTTCTTTTTTTGTGCTTCCGAAGATTGCCCCGTTATTTTCCGGTCTCGGACAGACGCTTCCTCTGTCAACGCGCGTCATGATTTCTTTTTCCCGTTTTATGGAACAGTGGGGGGTATATGCATTTTTTTTGCTGATCGGATGTATCCCGTTTCTTGTATGGTTTTTGCGGCGCCCGTTTGTTCGTCCCGTAACCCACCGCTTGCTCCTTATTGTTCCGGTTGTGCGCAGTATTTCTCATAACGTGAATCTCGTCCGTTTTTCGCGCACGCTTGCCATGCTCGTACGGAGCGGGATAAGCATTGACGAAGCGCTCTCAATCGTTGAAGAAACGCTCGGAAATTTTTATTACCGCCGCGCAATACGCCGCGTAACGGAGCACGTTCGCAGGGGGGGGAAATTATCCGAGGCGCTTGAATTGCGCCGCGATCTTTTCCCTGTGCTTCTCACACGGATGGTGCGGGTGGGGGAAGAGTCGGGAAAGTTCGAGGAAACCCTTTTTTACCTCGGGACATTTTACGAAGATGAGGTTGATGCCGCGACCCGCTCGATTACCACCATTATCGAACCGGCCCTGCTTTTGGGTATCGGCCTCGTGGTCGGGTTTATTGCGCTTTCCATCATCACTCCGATATACAATATTACGGGAAATATAAGTAGATAAAATTCCAAATAACAAGTCACAAATTACAAACAACGCCAAAATTCAAATTTCCGAAATTCGAAACCTTGTTGAATTTTGAATTTGTAATTTTGAATTTGTTTGTGATTTGGAGTTTGTGACTTGGCGCTTTTAAAGAGAAATTTTTTTTTCTGTAAAGGTTTTACCACTGTTGAACTTCTCCTTGTTTTGGGGATTGTTGTTCTCCTTGCCGCGGGCGCGGTTCCTCTTATGCGGCTCCAGACGTCGTCCCGGCTCAACGACGCGTCAAGCGAAATTGTGCAGTTGATTCGCATGGCCCGGGTCCGCGCGCGCTCCGGTTTGGGAGATGCTGATCACGGGGTTTTTTTTAATGCAAATCCCGGTGTTTCCGATACGGTTATTCTGTATCGCGGTCCGTCGTACGCTTCCCGCATTTCGGCATTCGACCGAATGGTATCGTTTTCCGATTCTCTTGAAATTTCCACGACGATTGAAATGAATGACACCAATTTTTCCAAAGGAACCGGAGTTCCATCGTCAGCGGGGGATGTTCTTATTTCTCACTCGGTGGGAGGGACGAGAACGATCACGGTGAATGAAGCGGGGATGGTCGAGGAAAGATAAATCCAAATGTCAAAACCAAAAATTTGAACAACAAGCGACAGTGTTTTGAGTTTACAACTTAAGGTTTTTGTATCTATGCGGCATTTTTTATCATGAATCCGCAATTATCTAAAAATGGACAGAGTATTATCGAGGTATTGCTCGCGATGGCGATTTTCGCATTTATAGGATCGGCCATAGCCGCTCTTTCCGCAGGCGGATTCAGCGCATTACTCCTTGGCGGGCAGGAATCGCGCGCGTCCGATCTTCTCCAGGAGGGATTCGGGGCGGTCCGTTCGATTCGGCATGATGCGTGGAATCGCCTGAAATTCTCTCAGAGCGGAATAGAAATTTCACCATCAGGGTCCGGGTGGATTCTTTCCGGGGAAGGAACGAGCGACTGGTCAGTCGGCTTCATGCGAAGCATTTTTTTTGATCCTGTTTGCAGAAGCGGGGGCGGCGATATCGCGCCGTGCCCGGCGGCCTATACCGACCCCCACGCCAAAGAAGTGGGTGTCGAGGTGAGCTGGCAGGCGCGGGAGAACGCAACAAACACGATTCGGGAGACGGCTTTTCTTT
>MHQO01000055.1:0-1847 GCA_001820675.1 Candidatus Sungbacteria bacterium RIFCSPLOWO2_01_FULL_47_10 | reverse complement strand
CCGCGATTGGGTTCAGACCGACTGGTCCGGCGGCTCCGGGCAAACTCTGTGGTCCGATGCAACCCGCTACGAATCCGATGACGGAAACATCAAGCCGTGGAACGCGGGATTTTTAAGTTTAAAAAGCGCTGGCGACGACAATTGCGGAACATTCGTTTCGGATTTTGACGATCCGTTCGATTATGCCTACGACCGTGCAAAAATCGACGTTCTTGATTCTTCGGCGGCGCTTATTAATAGCGGAACTTCGGCGACAAGCGGATCAACCATGAACGCGAATTTCGATACCGAACTTCCTCCGTGGCTTTTCGGAACGTGGGGTCCTGTAGCGGCATCCGGCTCATGGCAGAGTTCCGGCGGGAATCCCGGAGGGTACGCGGATATTTCATTTCCATCCGCGAGACAAACCGCATCCGGAGGATATTTTGAACAGCAGTTTGATATCGGCGTCTCGGGGATAACTTCGGCAACCGTTAATCTTGACTGGCGCATTTTTGTCTTCAGCCATTCTTCGCTAAAAGTTACATTGTATGCGTTTATTGATACCGCAAGCGGCGCGCCGGTTATCGGACAACATGTCTGGACATCCGGTGTTCAGGGAGGCGTTACCTCGTGGAATTCTTCTCCAACCATTGATGTACTGTCACGGATAACCGGGCCCGGCACTTACTATTTGAAAATAGCCGCCTATACGGAGTATGTGGGGCCAACCGCAGAAGCGCGGGTCGGATTCGATAACGCGCGGCTCGCGTGGTCAAAAGCGGCGTCCCCGGACTATCCGGCGGATGACCCTCCGATAACGCCGCTTGCTTCTTTTCGCGTATCCGACATCGGCCGCTGGGGAAGTTTCAGTGAAGCCGCGGTAAAAAACGGCGGCGAGGTCTGGTATCAGCTTTCGGATGATGACGGCCAAACATGGAAGTATTGGAACGGGAGTTCATGGGGTGTTGTGAGCGCTCCCGGCGACCGGAATACCGCATCCGCGGTCAGCGCCAACATAGGGTCATACCCCGCCTCTTCAAAACAAATCGCGTTCAAAGCGTTTCTTGATTCCGATGGAACCCAAAGCGTTGCCCTCGACAGAGTGGAAGTCGGATGCGTAATGGCAACCTCGTCGCCGTTTGACGATCCTGCCGCATATTCTTTTGATCCGTCAAAAATTGAATTTTCCGGGTCGTCGGCCCGCCTTCGCCTGAACACGATTCCAACGACAAGCGGTACCACCACAAACGACGGTTTTGACTCGGAACTTTCGCCGTGGTTTTTCGGAACGTGGGGAGGAGTTGCGGCATCTGGGGCACGGGTTTCCTCCGGCGGAAACCCGGGAGGATACGCCGAAATCTCTTTTCCGACCGCGCGGCAAACCACTTCGGGAGGGTACTTCGAGCAGGCGTTCGACGTTGTGTCGGCAGGGGTTTCCACAGCAACGCTGAAATTCGACTGGTCCATAAAGCAATTTTCCCACTCGTCGCTCAAGGTGACGGTATACGCGTTTATTGATACCGCAAGCGGCGCGCCAGTTATCGGACAACATGTCTGGACATCCGGCGTTCAAGGCGGGGTAACGCCATGGAATACGTTGCCGGGCATTAATGTGTCAGCGCGCCTTCCTTCCGTGGGAACGTATTATTTGAAAATCGCCGCTTTTACGGAGTACGCCGGCCCGAACGCGTCCTCAAAAGTCGGCTTTGACAACGCGCGGCTTGAATGGCTGAAAGACGAGAGTTCGGGATACGCGGCGGATGATCCTTCGGTAACGCCTCTCGGTTCTTTTGGCGCATCTGCGCTTGACCGTTGGCAAGGTTTTCGGGAAACGGCGGTAAAAAACGGCGGCGAGGTCTGGTATC
>MHQO01000054.1 GCA_001820675.1 Candidatus Sungbacteria bacterium RIFCSPLOWO2_01_FULL_47_10 | reverse complement strand
AGCGCTGTGACCAAAAGCCCGACGAGCGATGCGGCGTATTGTTTCCCTCCAAGAGAGTCATTTCCGAAGAGCGCGAGCATAAAAACAGCGGAAAGTCCCCCGGATACGGCAAGTCCTTTGTAGAGTCCCCCCATGATAGAGCCACTCTTTCCGATTTTGACAAAGAAGAATCCGATCATTGATGCAATAATTGAAATTCCGCCTATAAGAAGCGGCAGTTTCACATATGGCGATCCGGCGCCAAAAATAAGCGAGCCGAGAAGCATCGCCGCGATGATGGTTACCGCATAGGTCTCAAAGAGGTCCGCAGCCATCCCCGCGTCGTCCCCGACGTTATCTCCCACATTGTCGGCAATGACCGCGGGATTTCTTGGGTCGTCTTCCGGAATGCCTGCTTCAACTTTTCCGACAAGATCCGCTCCAACATCGGCGCCTTTGGTATAAATTCCGCCCCCGAGGCGCGCAAAAACCGAAATGAGAGATCCGCCGAACGCAAGGCCCACAAGCGGCGTTAAATCATGCACATACCAATAGAACCCCGTGACAGAAAGAAGCCCGATGCCGACAACCAAAAACCCCGTTACGGCGCCCCCCCGAAACGCAAGTCCGAATGCGTCGGAGAGTCCTCTTTTTGCCGCCTCCGCCGTTCGTGAGTTTGAGTCCACCGCCGTCATCATGCCCAGATACCCCGCAAGCGCGGAACCTGCGGCCCCGAGAAGAAATCCCACGGCCGTGAGCCATCCGAGTTTTGTCAGGCCGATGATGAGGAACAGTATAAGCGCCACGAAAAACACCGTCGTATTCTGCCGTTTCAAATACGCCAGCGATCCTTCCTTGATGGCATCTGAAATCTCAATCATATTCCGGCCACCGCGCGAATGTTTGAGGACGCCTTGCCGCAGCCAAAGCGCGAATGCGAGGGCCGCAAAAGAAGTAATGATAGGAAAAAGTAACATGATATGAAACTGGTTAAATCGGTGAAAGCGATGAAGGCGATGAAATTGTTTTTAATTTCACCGGTTCCGGCACATGCCATAGTGTGTACCGGACAACGTATCGAATTCACCGGTTTGTCAGTTCTCTGTTTTTTTAGCGACTTTTTTCTTGCTTTTGGTTTTCTTTTTCGGCTTGTTTTCTTCTTCTCCGCCTTCACCACCGGTTTCTTTTTCTTCTTTTTTCGTTTTTTCGGGCCCTTGTGTCTCCGGAGCCACCGCCTCTGTTTTTGTCTGTCCTCCATCCGCGCCCGATTCCGGTTCTCCCGCGGGTTCTTTCACCCTTTTTTCTTCAACCACGCCTTCTGCCGTCGATTTGATTCCTTCGGTTTTATGCGAGCGGATATCAATTCTCCAGCCGGTCAATTTCGCGGCAAGACGGGCGTTCTGGCCTCCTTTTCCGATGGCAAGAGAAAGCTGGTCGTCAGCAACGAGGACTTGCGCCTCTTTTCTTCGTTCAAGTATTTTTACCTCAAGGACTCGAGCAGGCGAGAGCGCGTTTATGACGAATTTTGAGGCATCGGGCGACCATTCGATAATATCGATTTTCTCTCCGCCGAGTTCGTTGATGACGGTTGTTACGCGCACTCCTTTTTGCCCCACCAAAGATCCCACGGGATCGATATTTTCTTCTTTTGATTCAACGGCGATTTTGGTGCGCGATCCCGTTTCCCTCGCGATTGCCTTGATTTCAACGGTTCCCGCGGCGATTTCCGGCACTTCAATCTCAAAGAGCTTTTTGATCAGCCGTGGGTGGGAGCGCGAAAGGAAAATTCCCGGCCCTCGGGGGCCCGCTTCAACAAGGAGAATGACCGCCTTGACGCGTTCCCCAAGCCGGAATCGTTCTCCCGGAATCTGCTCCTCAGGAGGAAGAACCCCTATGCCGTGGCCAAGATCGACGAATATGTTCCGTCCTTCGATTCGCTGGACGATTCCCGAAATGAGTTCTCCTTCTTTGTTTTTATATTCTTCGAATGTCGCCTCGCGTTCCGCTTCGCGGATTCTCTGGATGATAACCTGTTTTGCGGTCTGCGACGCGATACGGCCGAAATCGGAATGCGCGTCAAGCGGAAATTCCAGCTCGTCCCCGGGTTTTGCGTCTTTCTTTATTTTTTTTGCCTCGTCAACCATGAGGTGTTTTTCTGGGTTGAAACGGACTTTTTTCTGAATTTCCCCTTCTCCTATCACCGGAAGATCGTCATCATCTTCATCTTTTTTTCGTTTTCCTCCGCGCCTATCCTCCGCCCTTTCTTCTTCCGGTTCGGGCTTTAATTCCCCCGCGGCTTCGGCAAGTTTTCGCGCCCGTTCCTCTTCTTCTGCCTGAATTTCTTCTTCGGATTTGATCATGGTTTCGTCAACCACGATTTTTAACTGTCTGAAGGCAAGGTCGTTCGTCTCAGGATCGAACCGCGCTTTTACGATCTGGCCTTTTTTGCCGTAGTCCTTTTTGTACGCCGCGGCAATTGCCATCTCGATCGTCTCGATGACTTTTTCCTGCGATATGCCTTTTTCTTCGGAAAGTTGGGCAATCGCTTGCTTGAAATTTTTTAGGTCCATGTGCTTCGCACAATGTGATGCCAATCTACAAATCTTATGCCAATCTACCCTAGTCCCCCGCGGACGGGTTTAGGACAAATTGCTAATTTATCCTACGAATTACGAATTTTGTCGAATTACGAATGAGTTTACGTTTGAGTTTACGTTGTATTCGTAATTCGGTTTAATTCGTAATATGTAGGGAACCGATTCGCAATTCGCCAGATTCGCATTAAATTCGCATCGGATTGGCATCATTGCTATTTAAAAGATCCGCATTATCAGCGGACCACGATCGTCAAATCACTACTACTTGCAGTATAGAAAGATATATGGTACATGTCAATAGGAAGAGGGTGTGGTTTGTTAAAAAGGGAATGAAATGTTCAAGGACCTCGGAAACGGCGTTTATCTTTCCGGTATCTATTATCCGAGAAATATGGAATATTTTGCTCAAGACCTTTCCACATTTAAGAAAATGCATCCGCAGTTGGCAATAACTGCGATTGATTGTTTAAAAATTCGTCAGCCGCACCCAGACGATGTACAGTTTGTCGTGAATACCGAACCTCGCTGATGTGGTTTGGATAAAGAAAAACTCCGGAAAAATTCCGGAGTATTTTTTATGTTTGGGGCGGAGTTTCTTCGGGCCCCCTCTCGTCTAAATCGGGAAAATTGAGGTCTTCAAGAAGAACATCGGGTATTTTCGTCTCTTGAGACGGTTTTTTTGAAACAGCGTCGCTTGCGTCTGGCTGGGTGGGCAGGGGGCCTCTTTTCACTTCTTTTCTCGGAATAAATTTTTTCAGATATCGTTTTTGTTCATCGGTGAATTTTTTAATGAGGATTTCCGCTATGACATCGATTGCCTCATGGCGGATTATTCCTTTGTGGCCGGGCTTGCCGCCTTCGAGAATCGTGTGAAAGGCCTCATGAATAATGGTTTCGACATAATCGTCCGACGTCGGGTGAATCTTTTTTGCGGCATTAAGATAGATTATTGCAAGGTCAAGATCGTTAAGTCCGCGCACCGCCTTTCGTGGCGGTTTGTCATCCAGGTCAATAAGTCTTTTTTTCTTGCGAACCGCCTTAACAACCCGCTCAAGCACGTCAACGATCTGTCTGAAATGCCAGTCTGTTAAGCGGTCACCCGATGAGGGCAACCGCCTTCTTTTGCGGGCCATGTTTCACCGGGTTTTTAAAGGGCGCAGAGAGTATATTTTAAGAGTAGACGGCAACTGGTTAAAAGTCAATAAAAACGCAGAATACTTAAAATAGTTTGTATCTTTATCGAACACATTTCGCCGCCGCGGGCGGCTTCCTCTGGCTTGCTATTTCCGAAATGACGCCCCACTTCGGTCTCAGAATTCCGAAGGTAAGGCCGTTAGAGAGTTATTTGAGGTATCTTTCCACTTCGTGCCGACCCCGCTCGGTCGGAGTTATTTCACTGCAGTAAAAATGTTATACCGAATGAGATCCTTTTCACCGAATCTTACCATTCGTGCCGCCGCGACAAGATTAGGCATATTTTTCGTTAGTCCAAACAGTTTAAAAAGAAAGTAGGGGGGCTTGGCAAATAGTTGATACCGCTTGATCATTGGCCCAACTTCTTCACTTATAATTTCGACTTCCACGTTTCGAAACCCTATATTTTGCATCAGCCTTGAGAACGCTCCGTGACGCATGTTTGGAAAACTATACATAGCGGAAGCTTCGTTCATTTCATTAAGTGTTTTTAATTCTTCTTTTGAAAATTTACTATCGTCCGCCATTGAATACTCAAAAAAGGCAGCTCTCCCGCCTTGTTTTAATACCCGGTAAAGCTCTCTCAAAGTTTTTTCGAGATTTATCGAATGTACAAGGCTTTCCTGACTATACACTCCGTCAAAATATTCGGCGCCGAATTTCAAGTGCGAATAATCCATAAGGGTTGCATGGGCTTTTGCATCTACGCCAAAATTTTTTGCTATCTTGGTAAATTCTTCTACTTCATATGGAACCATAGTAACGCCTTCCACGAAGGACCCATACTTTTTTGCCAGATATATTGCGGTCACACCCTGGCCGCATCCAGCGTCCAGCAATTTTTTGCCCGAGCCGGCTTCGACTTTCTCGGCTACTAAGTTTTGCATCAGCGTTTGTGCTTCTTCTGTCGGAATCCATTTTTTTTTGGGGTAAAACCCAAAATGTCTTGAGCCGTTAAGAAACCAGTTATACTTCCAACGGGAGAAATTATAGTATTTGTTTAATTGTTTAAAATGCTGTACTTCGCTCATAATTCACCAAGCAAATTTTGATAGAGCTATAATTATCTGACAATAAACCACTTCGGTCTGTTTCACTAGAGAGTGCAGTATTCTTGAATTAGTCCGAACCGCTTTCGCCCCTCGACAAGCTCGGGACGAGAAAGTCCCCCCGCGAAAATCCGAAAGGCGGCGGCTTGTACTGAGCGACTTGTCCTGAGTGAAGTCGAAGGAAGTCGAAGTGAGCCGAACCGATAACAATTTCCAGTTTTTCTTTGGCGGCAAATTCGGACAGTTCTTTTACTTAATGGCTGACTTTGGAATAAAGCGTACCCCCCCTGCCCTGTTAAGTATTCTGGAATGAGGCTACACTGACAAGGGACTGTTGCCG
>MHQO01000053.1:11441-15432 GCA_001820675.1 Candidatus Sungbacteria bacterium RIFCSPLOWO2_01_FULL_47_10 | reverse complement strand
CTTGCCCTATAACTACGGAGGGGTTGTGGCCATACCCTTCACTGGTACCGTTGCCGCCAGTTCCGATGGTTTGAATGGTGTTGGTTGCACTACCGGAAGGAACGCAATTTGATGTGCCACATCTTAAAACTTTAAGAGCCATGGAACTTACGTTGGTCCTATCCTGAAATGCTACCACAGGCAAACCATCTTGTCCTATGGCGATGGAGGGGGTCCAGCCGTTTGAGGCATCGGCTTCGATATGTTGGATGGTGTTTGTAGCGCTCCCCGACGGGATGCAATTGATCGTCCCGCATTTCAATATCTTGAGGGTGTAGTTGAATCCGGTCAGGTCCTGATACGCCACCACAGGCAGGCCGTCTTGTCCTATGGCGATGGAGGGGTTATAGCCGTTTAAGGTGTCGGCTTCAATGTGTTGGATGGTGTTTGTGGCACTCCCCGACGGGATGCAGTTTATCGTCCCGCATTTCAATATCTTGAGGGTACCGGCCCCGGTCCTATCCTGATACGCCACCACAGGCAGGCCGTCTTGTCCTATGGCTATGGAGGGAGTAAAACCGGAACCACTACTGTTAGATTCAATGTGTTGTATAGTATTGGTTGCAGAACCCGATGGAATGCAGTTCATGGTTCCGCATTTAAGGATTTTAAGGGTGCCGTTGCTGGTTGCATCTTGAAACGCAACTATAGGCAAACCATCTTGCCCGATTGTGATGGAGGGGTCTCGGCCGTCATTTACATCGGCTTCGATTGCGCGGATGGTTGAAGTCCCATACGCCCCTTTGGAATGTGAAAGCGTCTGTGTTGTTTCAATTCCAAGCGAGGCATATTGGCTGTATGTTGTGAGCGTTTGGTTTGTAACCCCGTCAACCAAGCGGAAGCGGTAGGTTCTGTTCGCAAGCGCCAACCCGGTATCAATCGCAAAGGCAAGGTCGGCGCATGTATTGGGCGGCATGCCAACCAAAGAAGATGTGGCTACTCCGCCGTAAAACCACCCGCCGTTATATACTGCCCCTCCCGCCTGGCACACGGAATCAACCGAAGGAGCGGAGGTGGCAATCGGCAACCCCCTTCCGGTTATTCCTTTTTGATTGAGCCCGTTTTTAGAAAGAGAATGACGCATTTGAGTCGTCGTTCCGAAATCATTCCATGTATCCGCATCGTCCGTGTTATTTTCCCACTCCAATTTGTATTGGTTTACCGTGGTAGCGTTTGACGTATTGTCAATTTGGTAGCGCAGGATCATCCGTTGGCCTATTTTTACCGATGTCGGCGCGGTATTAGTCGCGGCAAGCGTTGTTCCGGTGGCAACGGTTGAGCCGTCATCATTGGTAAAGATAAACGCCCGCTGGGTGATGGTGTCCTGGGTATGCGTCACGGATGTTGAAAGCGAGGGCGAAGAACTTGATACAGTCAGGTTGGACGTGTATGTCTGCGAGGTTGAACCGATCGCGATGACATTTTCGCGCGACAGGGTGAAGGTCAGCGTATCCCCCGCGATAAGGTTTAAAACATCTGCGCGCATGATGAATCTTTGCGGAGTCGTGGTTGCGGTCGTGGTCGCTGAAAAAGAAATGGTTGAAGCGTCCACCGTTCCGTTCCCGAAGAGCTGGGGGTCGGGATTGTCGGTATCAACAACGCCGTTTTGGTTCCGGTCCCAATACAGTTTCGGGTTTGCGATGTCTCCCTGCACGACCCCCGATCCCGCCCAATTCACAACAAGCGTTGTTGAAGCGTTTTCTCCCTGCGGAACAATCACAAAAGCATACAAGTCTTTTTGGGTGTGGGAGGGCGCGGTACTAAACTGGTCAATGCCGACGGTTTCCGGGCTTGATGTTCCATAAAGCTGTATCACCCCCTTTACTGTGATTGTCTTATCGTCCGTGTCGTCCGGTGTTCCGTTTTTATCGGCATCAATTTTCATGGTCGTTGTGGCGGCGATGACGGAATCAAATTTCCCGACTTTCAGAGAGCCAAATGTTATTGAATCTCCGTCAGTAAAATCTTCCGTTACATCAATAAAAACGGTTTTGCCGTCGCCGGAATATATAATAGTATCCGATGCAATTTTATAGCATGCATTTCCGTCAAGACAGGTGAGAAAGTTCTGCCCGTTATGAAATATCATGGGCATGGTTGAGGAGCCGATTTGCAACCGGATGTCGTTTGCGGCGGTGATGGGCGTACTACCTCCCCCGCCTCCTGCGGAAAACGTAATATCAATCTCGTCTGTCCGCAAAAACGTATGAGTTGTCGCCGATGAAGTCGCCGTAACCACACGGACAAACACAACGCTTCCGGGATTGTAATAGTCGGCAGGAGTGCCTCCGCCCCCCGATTGGGAAATGGTGGTTGTTGCAAGGGTGGTCGTCCCCGACCCGAAATCAAAGAACCGGTCAAGGGAAGAAGATATGGCGACACTTGCTGAGCTGTCGATCGTTGCCGAAAGCGTGAAGTCGTTATCGGCGGTGGGAGTCGTATTCGTTGCGTACGATTGCCAGCGACCTGTCGTGAAGTTGTAAATTTCAAGCGTTGTGGTGAGGTTCGTCTGCGACACCTGTCCATCCCAGGTTATCGCGATATCATCGGTTGAGTTTGCGTTTTTTTCGGTGAAGTGGAAGCCAATTCTGGCGGAAGCCCCCGAAACTTCGTCGCGCAAGCCGTCTTCATCAGTTGCAACCGCCGTGTATCCGGTGTTGTCAAGGAAATACTTCATCGGCGTGGAGGTTGAGGTAGGAACATATTCAGACGCGCCGTAGCCGGGAATGGGATTGCCCATATCGTCCCCGGCCGGGCTTCCGCACCACACATTGCCGCATTTCAATATCTTGAGGGTATCGGGTCCGGTTGGACAATTTATTGGTCCGCAATCCTGATACGCAACCACGGGCAGGCCGTCTTGTCCAATGGCGATGGAGGGGTAATAGCCGTTGAGGGTGTCGGCTTCGATGTGCCGGATGGTGTTTGTAGCGCTCCCCGACGGGATGCAATTGATCGTCCCGCATTTCAATATCTTGAGGGTATAGTTAGCTCCGGTCTGGTCCTGAAACGCCACCACGGGCAGGCCGTCTTGTCCTATGGCGATGGAGGGGTACCAGCCGTTTGAGGTGTCAGCTTCAATGTGCCGGATGGTGTTTGTGGCGCTCCCCGACGGGATGCAATTGATCGTCCCGCATTTCAATATCTTGAGGGTATAGTTAGATCCGGTCCTATTCTGATACGCAACCACGGGCAGGCCGTCTTGTCCAATGGCGATGGAGGGGTTATAGCCGTTTGAGGCGTCGGCTTCGATATGTTGGATGGTGTTTGTAGCGCTCCCCGACGGGATGCAATTGATCGTCCCGCATTTCAATATCTTGAGGGTATCGTCTCCGGTTGTGTCCAGATACGCAACCACGGGCAGGCCGTCTTGTCCTATGGCGATGGAGGGGTACCAGCCGTTTGTGGTGTCGGCTTCGATGTGTTGGATGGTGTTTGTGACGCTCCCCGACGGGATGCAATTGACCGTCCCGCATTTCAATATTTTAAGGGTATATCCGGTCTGGTCCTGATACGCAACCACGGGCAGGCCGTCTTGTCCAATGGCGATGGAGGGGTAATAGCCGTTTGAGGTATCGGCTTCGATTGCGCGGATGGTTGAGGTTCCGTAAGCTCCTTTTGAATAGCCAATGGTCTGGGTTGATTCAATGGCAAGTGTTGCGGTGGCAACGACTGTTTTTAGCGCGGTATTGTTCGTTGAATCAAAAAACCGGAGGTTGTATGTTTTTCCTGCTTTTGCGTTTCCGGTGTGAATCGCGAACGCAAGGTCAACGCACTCCTGCTGGGGCTGGTTTCCTATCTGAATTGGAGCCGAAGTCGCGGTCCACGAATGGAACCATCCTCTGCCGTAGACCCGCGAACCCGCGCACTGCGCTACCGAAGTAGAAGCAATCGGAATGCCCATGCCGGTGATTCCTTTGGTCTGTCCGGGACCCGAAACAAACAAGGGGCT
>MHQO01000053.1:10248-11413 GCA_001820675.1 Candidatus Sungbacteria bacterium RIFCSPLOWO2_01_FULL_47_10 | reverse complement strand
CGAGGTCTCGCCACACATTCGGGTTATCGGTCTGGTTTTCCCATTGAAGCTTGAATTGGTTGGTCGTTGTTCCGGTGGTTGAGTCAAGCTGGTGGCGGATGATGAGGCGCTCCCCTATTTTTACATCCGCAAGCGCGGTATTGGTTGCGGCTCTGATGGTATTGCTTGCAATTGTCGCGCCATCGTCATTGGTGAAAATAAAGGCGCGCTGGTTCGGTTTGTCGCCTATGGCAATCGTCGCGGTTGCGGTGTTTTCAAGGGTCAATCCTCCGTCAATCATAAGCCGGATAGAAGTTGAGGCGGACGCGGCAGAAGAAAAGTATCCAAAACTTAATCCCTCAATGACGACATCGGCGCTATCCGCGAACGCCGTGGTGACATCAATGGTATAGATCTTGCCGTCTTCTGAAACTCCGGTTGTACCCCCCGCGCAGTTGACCGCACCCGTTCCTCCTCCGACGGAACAGGAGGAAGGCAGGTCGTTGTCCCAGACCATGGGGAAGTTATCGTCAATTTTTAACTTGATGTCGTTGGTCGTAGTGATGTCTCCCCCGCCGTTTATTCCGGCTTTTACTTTAATATTGGGCGCAGTTGTTGTCGCATCTCCCACCAGATAACTTTGATTTGCGGGAAGGAAGATTTCGGCGTCTGAAACAAGAGGAGCAACCGTAGAATCAAACCATTCATAGGCGCATCCATAGTTGGTTGAAGCCGCGTTGGAATAGCATGTAAGCCCCATGCGGGCCCCGCTTGCCAGGGTAGAAGTTCCGATAGCCGTCCAGCTTGAGCCGTTTGTTGAATAGTACGAGCCGTATGCTCCCGCATCTTCATCTACCTCTATGCGAAGCCATATTTTATTGTAATTTGAATCTATGGTCGCCAAAGCGCCTAACGTCCCCGACTCGTTTATCTGCGCAACCTTGTTTGTGCCGTTATTATGCACCTGCAGTTGAACGTAACTGGTATTGCTCGCCCACACAAAAAGGCCTCCGTGCGAGAATGGCGAAGATCCGCCGTTGGAAGCGGTTGAATTCAGTACGGTCGTAATCTGCCCGCTTCCCGAAGGAAGGTCCCGATATACATACGTGTTGGAAGGGGTCGCGGTCCAGTCATTTCCCAAAGAGCCGCTTTGGGCGTTATAGAGATACAGCCAATGGCGGGTTCC
>MHQO01000053.1:7589-10205 GCA_001820675.1 Candidatus Sungbacteria bacterium RIFCSPLOWO2_01_FULL_47_10 | reverse complement strand
TGAAGCCGGAGCTAGTGTTGCCTCCGCAGACGAAATTCCAGCGGACAAGTGCGGAATCATCCCCGCCGGTGTAGTATTTATCGGCGCAGGAATAAGCCGAAGTTGAGGCGTTCGTAAAATCGTCGTCATTTGCGCCGGTCAAGTCCGGCTTGTTTTCGGTCCTGAACCGATAGCCGAGCTGGATATAGGAAAAACCTTCGGTTGCGGGAGAACCGGCATTGTCAAAATAAAATGATGAGTTGTCGCCGGCTGGAGAATTCTCAACCAGATCGGAAGCGACGACCACCGCAAGGCGGTCTCCTATGTTAAATGTCGTCGTTGTTTCCGGGGTTGCGGTAATTGTCACCTGTTGCACCGTATCGGCAAGTGACGGCGCTGTGCCGCTGGCTGACGCGAACCGCGTCCATGTTGACCCCGAGAGCTTAAAAAAATGAAAACCGTATCCACCGGTCGGCGAGGTAATGTCCGTAATTGACTGCCAAAAAACCATTTTCAAGGAGCCGGTATCTGAACTATACAGAGTAGACACGCTTCCGTACGGGGGGCTGTAAAAAGTCTGTACGCATTTGCCTCCGGCAGTATCAACGTCGGTGGTAATTTTATTTGTCGCGGCAGTCGCATTGGTTGCCTTGCACGGCGGCGCGGTAAAATTCACGGTCGTTCCTTCAGCGGCTTCGGAATACGATGTCGGTTCGGGCGGAGTCAGGGCAAGAGTGCCGTACGACGAATCGGCATCGGGCGCTTCTTTGTGAAGGAAAAACGTGGTAAAACGGCGGCCGGAAAATATCCCGGGTCCCACCATAATCGTTGCCGTTGCCGTGTATTCAAGGCCGGCATCCGCCCCCCCCACTTTAAGGCGGATCGTTGTTGAAGCCGGGCTTTCTTGTTCAAAAAAACCGACTTTAAGGCCGCTGATGAGGATGTCGCCGTCGGGATCGGTGGCAAAGTTTGACGGTGTGACGTCAATGACCGCGACTCTCGGGTTGCCGTCAATGTTTTCATACGTTACGTTCGTTCCGTCAACGTTCGCGGTTTCGGTTCCCCCTTCGGTGATTGATGTGACGGACGTGTCCCACATCATTGAGTAGTCGCCGTCAATCATAACCCTGATGTCGTTTCCGGTGGTGATGTTGGAGCCTTGGTTCAACACCTTGATCGTGGGAAATGTTGCGGTCGCGGATTCGTTTGCGAATGTCGTATCGGACGGGAGAAAAATTTTTGATCTCGGGGCGATTGTCGTAACGGTCGGGTGCGCGGCAATAGCGGTGAGCGTTCCCGTAGCGGTTGAAGAATCAAGGGCGGATTTCGTTGTAAATTCGTATGTGGAAGCCGATGAAGGAGCGGTAACGCCGGATGTTCCCCCGCCGTCGCCGTAGGTTACGGTCAGAGTCTGGTCGCCTCCGAGTTTCATTACCGTAACCCGTATCTCCGTGCCTCCCGCAACGGGATAGAACCGGGGAGAGCCCGGGCCGATGGTGAAGTAATCAACATAAAAAGTAACCCCATCGCTACCGGTACAAGTATTGGAAGTGCAGGTTATACCAAACGCCCTGACCGCGGTTCTGGCGCCATTCAGTGTGCCGGTGACGTATTTCCATGTATTTTGAGTAAAGGCGCCCACGTTGATGTCTCCCTGATTGGAAGTATTATCAACATCGGTTGAACCGGAAACCGAATACCTGAAACCGAGGTTTGCCGTAGCGCTTGAAGCGCCAGACAGGAACCAAAAAGCAACCGCGCTGTATTTGGACCAATCGGTATCAGCGCCTAAATCATAAACAATAGCGTCATGCTGGTCGGAGTCGGTATCACCAGCGCCCTCCTTACATGATATGGAAGCAACGCCCTGTACTTTAACTGAAACATTGATGCCAAACTCGGATTCACAAAAATCGGCTGACCCATCCGCGTCCACAGCCCATCCGGTAGCGCTATCCGCGGTATTTAAAACATCTGCGATTATGGTAGTGCTTGCGGTTGCCGAACTCGTGGTCGCAGTCGTGTATCCGTTACTTCCGGCAGACCCTTGAGGAGTTGACCAGTTGGTCGGGGCAAGAATCGCTATTTCTCCTCCGGTCGTAAAATCGGCATTAGTGAAGCTGAACGTGAACGTATTTCCGGTTGAGTCCATTTCAATTCCGGAACTCGGGGCTACGGCATTTGTTCCGTCTCCCGAAGGGTCCATGGCGGTCTGCCATGTTCTTTTTTCAACAAGGCCCGGCAAGGGTCCGGCCTTTTTTACGTCAAGGCCGGACCTTGACGCGGTCGGACCTTGAGGTATCAATTCCAGCGGCCCGAACTCAACAATGACCCCTTGTACTTTCGGCGGCCGCATGAGATAGGTAATGCTTTTTTCTTCTCCTTTTTTGATGTCCAGTTCCCATTCAATGAACTTCTCGCCGTTCTCGGCGATCTCCTTCCCTTGGTCGGAAATTCTTTCAAGAGTGAATCCTTCGGGGATTTTTTCCCGCACAACGCCCGAAAAATTTTCCGAGGCGGATATGGTTATCGGCATGTTGTAGAGCGCCTCGTACCATATCCGCGTGGGGCCTTCCCTTTTTATTTTCAATTCCGGGTTATTTTCAACAAAGAATTTTGTGACGAATTGTTTTTCGT
>MHQO01000053.1:0-7580 GCA_001820675.1 Candidatus Sungbacteria bacterium RIFCSPLOWO2_01_FULL_47_10 | reverse complement strand
TCCGCACAGTTTTGAGCGGGCGATGTTTTCGTTGGGAACGTCAAGCGTCCTGCCGTCGGGCATGGTGATTGTGGCGTATGCGGTCGCGTTGCAAAGGGTCATGCCGTCTCCTCCGCGGATAACGGAAAAACCGGCCGTAACTTCTTCATGCGGTGTATATACATCGGAATCCGTATTGAGCGCGACAAGAAAACTGCCCGGATCGGTCGTTATGGTAAACGTCGGGATTTGGGGTGTGGAAAGTGCCGCCGCGTCTGCCGGTTGCGGAACAGCAAAAACAAGCCACGCAAAAAAGACGGCAAACAATACTATCGGGATTAAGATTTTTTTATTCATGCCCCTGTGTGTGAAGTCCTGCTTCAAACAATTATTTGCACATACACGGTTTTGCGGTTGTTGTGCCCGTGGTTCCATATCTCATGGAAAAGAACGGCCCCACAATGACGTCGGTGTATAAAAAATAATTGTGGATATATCCTCTTTGCAAAATTTTTAAATTTGGTAGTATGTGTGCATGGCCAAAAGAAAACTGACAATTGAAGATTTGGCAGGAATGATCAAGCGAGGTTTTGAAGATACTGTTTCTAAACGGGATTTTCTCGATTTTAAGCAGGAAGTGAAGGATTTTCAAAAAGTCGTTGTCGATGAATTTGAACGAGTCAATTCCGACATTGGCGATATCAAGCGCGCGCTCGGACCGTTACTCCGAATGGTCTCGGATCAAAATATCGAAATACAGGATCTGCGCATTCGCCTCCAACGCGTTGAACGAAGGGTTGGAATTTCCAGAAAATAATTCAAAGGGGGGTTGAAGTCCGGCTTCTGTGAAGAAGTCGGATTTTTTTATTCTCTACCGACTGTTGTCGTGTGAGGGGGTCAGGAATTTTGTCCTTAAAACAAATCGCCGCTGGTCCGGGTCGCGTATTTTTACAGTGATCCTTACCCTTACCCATTCAAGCGCTCAGGGCGCCACGCACCCTTCATCAAAAAGCTCGGCCTCAGAAAATCCGCTTATCCGCGACTCATTATCAGTTTAACACCAGATGTTGAAAACCTGATGATCGGTTGTGGATAAAAAAATTTTTTTGGTTTTAACCGAAAAACATGCTAAATTCTGGACGAAATATAACCAATTTTTTGCGAAAAAATATAAAAAATGAGGGTCAGAACCTTAATAAACTTTGATAAGTATGCTTTGGTAAATGTTTATTGAGGCTGATTGATGTTTCACAGAATAAAAATAAGGTTTTTGTGGATTTTATACCGAAAGCGGCTTGAAACAGGACAAAGCAGGGAACAAGAAAATTCCGCCTCTTGACGGAATTTTTTAAACGCGTTTTTTTGAAGTATAAATCCCATAAGGCAGAATTTCATAATTTTTAAGCCGTAAAGAAAAAATGCTTGGGTGGATGGGTCGCTTCGGCATGTGTAGTTCAATCTTCAAATATGCTTAAGCATATTTGAAGCATGTTTTGGGGTGCGTCGATAGAAGAAAGTATAAAAAATATTGTCGCGGCCGCGCGAGGACCGCTGATCATCGTCTTCCTCCTACAACCTGCCACAGCAATCACAATCTCAATCCAAATTCTTTCCGTAACTCCGAGTCACTATCAAGAAGTGACGTTTCAATATATTTTATATATGCCGATACGCCATAAATGTGTGAAATAAATGTTATTTCCTCGTTACACGGGTGCGGAAACGCAAATAAACTTTTTTGAAGCTGACAACAGCCGATGTGTTTTAATTTTTTACTGAAGGCGTTCCGCATAACCTTCTTTTTGTCGGGAATATCAAACGCAACGAGACGCCATTTCCCGTCCCACGGCCTCTCGGTCGGAAGTTTCATTTTTTGAAATGCTTCTTGGAGAACAAAACCGCGCCCCGCCCTGGTCAATGTTATGTTATATTGACCAGATGATTCGTTCTTCTGAACTGCAATATGGCCATGTCTCTTTAAATATGCAATAGATTTCTGAAAACTTCCCTTCTCATAAAATCCGCGTCTTTTCCCGGCACCCATTCTGCCGAATGCGGCAAATATATTAGGAGCAACGACTGCAACCGTAAGAAATCCGCATATTGCGGCAAGCGCAAGAATCGATTTTGCGGCAACAACACCTGCTTCTTTTGCCTTTCGAACAACAACCTCCCGCCTCGCTTCGTTCTGAATTTGCTCCCACTCAACCCCAAGCTTTTGTATCAAATATTTTTCGTTCAGCATCAGTTGCGGAATAAGCTGTTTATGATATTTCCTTTTTTCCTCTTTTTGTGATTGATTCGCCATAAAAATTTGCGATTTTAAGTTGGTCCTTAAATATGCTTAAGCATATTTAAGGACTGAATTCCACATACCGATACCGAAGCGACCCGGCGGTATTAGACCAGTTGCTTAATAATTTTTAGAGGAAATTTGATACAAAAAACCCTTATTTTAAGCCAATGATTTTTCAAAAAAACGGCTAAAACCTTATTAAGCAACTGGTCTATTGAACATATGAATCTTTTTTCATCCGTTGCGACAATCTTCGCTATCTCCCAATGAGGGCAACAACCATGCCGATCATCGCGGCGACAAAACTTATAATCCAAAAACGCATCGTAACTTTATATGGAGGCCATCCTTTTGCCTCGAAGTGATGATGAACGGGGGCAATCAAAAATACTTTTTTTCCGCGGAATTTTTTTGAGGCGAATTGTATGACGTCCGATGCGACTTCTGCCATTAAAACAAAACCGATAATGGGCAAAACAAAGACGGAGTCCGTCAAAAAAGCGATAACGGTGAGAGATGTTGTCAGGCCAAGCATCCCCGACTCCCCCATATAAAACCGCGCGGGCGGAATATTAAACCACAAAAACGCCAATAATGCTCCGAGAATAACGGCGGAAAAAGCCGCAAGATCAATCTGTCCGCGAAAAAAAGCGATTCCGCCGTATGCCGCAAAAATAGACGCAAAAACGCCTCCCGAGAGTCCGTCAATTCCGTCAACAATCCCGGAAGAAAACAGCAAAATCATTGTTCCGACAAAAAGAGGAATATAAAAGCCGTTGATATACATATCTCCGTACCCGGGAATATACATCGTCTCCCACCCGAGCTTGAAATGGAACCACAACGCTCCGGCAAGGGCAATCAGAAAAACAACCGCAAGCCGGTGGCGAAACTTAAGCCCTCCCGCAACATAATTTCCGAGATTGAAAACCTGCAGAATATCATCCGCGAGGCCAAGGACGGAGGCCGCAACCAGCGTCGCGAACGGAAGCCATGTCTGGTTTCGTGAAAGAAAATTCAACTTATCAAAAAAAGGATTTTCCGAAATCGCAGAAATAATCCAAAAAAGAAACGCAACAATGACCATCGTCAACCAAATCAAAACGCCGCCAAAGCGCGGAGTGTTCGTCTCCCTGTCCTTGTGGAGAGCCGAGAAAAGCGGCGTTTTAGAACCGTCGGGCGAAAACTGCCGGACATTTTTCCGCCACAGCTTATACCGATACATATAGTGCGTAAGGAGGGGCGTTACGGAAAGCGCTATGGCAAAACTTATGGCCGCAAGGCCAAGAACTTTTACGACGTTCAAGGTGAGATCGGTGTTTTGGAACATAAAAAATTCAAAAATCAAAAATTAAAAGTCAAAAGCGGCTTCTTATCCGGAAAGATTGTATACAAGTTTCACCCACTCAATAAGCGTCTGTGCGTCTTTCCACCGGTCATCCGAACGCAATACAACGAATGCAATCGGGTCATTCGCTTTTATATTGACGACGAGCACAAGCGACTCTTTCGCAAGATCGGTGGATCCCGTTTTCGTGCCGAGAATATTGAAAATCCCCCGAAGCAACGGGTTGGTATTGACAAGGTGGAGTTTCGCTCCGGAAAAAGAAAAAATATCGGTTTCGTATATTCTCGAAACATCCCAAATTCTCGGCTGATGTTCTGTAATATAGGATACAAGCGATAAAAGGTCTCTTGCGGTAGAGTAGTTATCAATCGAATCAAGCCCTGCGGGATTGTCAAAATGGGACGATGCCATTCCGATTTCAGCGGCTTTTTCGTTCATGAGGTCCGAGAAAAATTTCATCCGGTCCGGGAACGTTGAAGAATCGTGGAGGGGATTCGTCTTCTTACTCACGAATTCGGCCGCAGAGCGGGCACTATCGTTATACGACCCGATCATCATCATCTTCAAAACATCCTCTCCTTTTGCACGCTCTCCCGCCGAAAGGGCGCTCATCTTTTCCCCTGTATCCTGCGGGTTTTTCGCATCATGCGTAATCGTAACCAGATCAAAAAGGTCGGCATACTCAAGAAAAATAACCGCGGTGAGCAATTTCGTAATGCTCGCAACCGGCATAAGGGCATCGAGATTTTTTGCGAAAAGCTCTTGTCCGGTTTTAAGACGCGAAATCACAACGGAGGATGCGGATATTTCCGGCGCGATATCGAAAAACACGGCGCGATACGGCTCAATCGCAGGGACCGCGGAATCATCCGGTTGTACTTCTTTTGCCTCGTTTACTGCGGCGAATGATGCGATAAAAAAAACCGCCGCAAGAAAAAGAAGCGTAAAAAGAAATTTTGTGGAATCGTCTTTCATTATTGTTTTGGGATTTCTTCGGTCGATGACGTACGCACAAGCTCGTCCGCCTTCTTGCGAAATTCGGCATATTCGGGCAATTCCTCAATGGAAGATAATCCGAGGTGCGTAAGAAAATCAAAACTGATTTTATACAAATACGATCGGGCATCTTTTGGGTTTTCAATCCGTTCAATCAGTCCGCGAAGAAGAAGGTTTCGTACGGTAAACGAAGAATTCACACCCCGGATAAATTCTATTTCTGAACGCGTTGCCGGACCCTTATAAGCGATGACGGAAAGCGTCTCAAGAGACGCTCGTGTCAGATCTTCGCTCAATTCCGATTTTATGAGGGTTTCGACCAACTCTGCCGCATCCGGAGCGCTGGTCATCTGGTATTCATTCTCCTTCTCAACAATCGCAAGTCCCCTTCCGCGATATTCATTCTTCAGCTCGCTCACGGCAGATACGATCTCATCTTTTCCAACGCCAAGAACCCGCTCGAGCTTCTCGATGGGTACCGGCTCGCCCTGGATGAACAAGATTGATTCAATTTTGTTTTTTAGGTCCATATGTAGAATGTGCGGCTCATCAGACTGTCCGAGAACTTTCATTCCCGACCTGATCGGGAATCAAGAGTATTGAAAAGATTGCTTATTTACCGGATTTCCGCTTTTGCGGAAATGACATCATAACGCATTTTTCGAGTTTTCGGACGGTCTGAACATTTGCGTTTTGTTATTCTTTTTTCATCGTAATCTCTCCGAAAAGATCCTTTTGCTCAAGCGTAAGAAATCTTTGCCGCGCAAGTTCCAGCATAGCAAGAAAGCTTACGATCACGTCAACCTTGTCCCTTGATGAGCCGACAACATCCGAAAAAGTTCGCTCAATTTTTTCCATCAGCATGCCCGAAAGATTTTTCATCTTTTCCTCGAGCGTTATGATTTTTTTGATGCGCTCCTCGGCAAGCTTCTCTATCTTCGGGATAACGCGCAAAACCTCGTCGAATATCTTTCGAAGAAGCGGGACGGAAATCTTTTTGGGCGGATAAAACATCGGATCGCGCCCGACATAAAATTCCCGCGCGTATTCCCTCCGTCCCGACCGCCACAACCGCTGAATCTCCCTTGAAAGCTCTTTCAGCCGCTTATATTCTTCAAGGCGCTTCTCAAGTTCTTCAATCGAAAGCGCCTCTTCTTCGGTTTCTCCCAATCCCGGCAGTAAAGATCGGGTCTTGATTAAAATAAGCTGGGCCGCGATCACAAGAAACTCGGCAAGTTCATCCCGGTTAATTTCGCCGAGTTCTTTGACAAAACGCAGGTAATCGTCGGCAACGCGCGAGAGCGATATTTCGTTTATGCTCAACTTTTCCTTGTCGATAAGGTCGAGCAAAAGGTCCAGCGGCCCCTCAAATTGTTGCTGTTTGACGGTAAATGCCAAATAAATATTTTGTATCTTGTATATGTATGTGCCTACCCGACGCGCTGTCAAGATACGCGATACGAAACACCAGATACGCGGCGCTATTCGATAATTTTAATATGAAGATCTTTCAGTTGTTTCGGATCAATTTCCGACGGAGAACCCATGAGCGGATCCCGCGCATTTCCCGTTTTCGGAAACGCGATGACCTCTTGAATAGAATTTTCGTTTTCAAGAATCATGATGAACCGGTCAAGTCCCCAGGCAATGCCGCCATGCGGCGGGGCGCCGTGGGAAAGGGCTATGAGCATATGGCCGAAATCCCGTTCAATGCGTTCGTCCGAAAAACCCATGATACGAAAAGTCGCTTTTAACATTTCAGGCGTGTGCGCGCGAATGGAACCGCCGCCAATTTCCGTGCCGTTCAAGACAATGTCGTATTGCGTCGTCAGGATATCGCCGATGCGCTCTCCTGCCAGGTGCCAGGCGGCGTGTTCCGGTTTGGGGGCCGAAAATGGATTATGCGTAAATGTCCACTCTTGCGCCGGGGTTTCAGGATGCGCGGCATCCATTTTTTCAAAAAAAGGAAAGTCAACGATCCAGCAGAATGCCAAGAGGTTTGGGTCGTTTTTGTCTTTGCGAAGGTCCGGCCGATCGCTTCCGTATTTTTCCGTTGCTTCAGCATAAGATATACGCGGAAACGGCGTTTCCTGAATAATTTTTTTCGGATACAACTGCCGGATCGTATCAATGAGAAGTCCCTCATTAAGACGCATGACGTCTTCCCGTTCAACGAAGCTCATTTCCATATCAAGCTGGGTAAATTCGGGCTGACGATCACCCCGCTGGTCCTCATCGCGAAAACACCGCGCAATCTGAAAATACCGTTCAAATCCCCCGACCATCAAAAGCTGTTTGAATTGCTGGGGAGATTGCGGCAGGACATAAAATTTTCCCGCGAATAGCCGCGATGGAACAATAAATTCCCGCGCTCCTTCCGGAGTTCCCTTAGTGAGAATTGGAGTTTCAATTTCGACAAAGCCTTTTTGGGCAAGGTGGTTCCGGAAAAAAAGATTGATGTCCGAGCGCGCGCGGATGTTCTTCTGCATTCTCTGCCTGCGCAGGTCAAGATACCGATATTCAAGCCGCATTGATTCTTCAATGTCCCCGCCCGCGGTGTCGATCGGAAACGGAGGACCCTTTGCCTCGTTCAATACGACGAGCTTCTCGGCGAGCATTTCAATGGAGCCCGTCGGCAATTCGGGGTTTTCCATCCCATTCGGACGCTCGCCGATTTTTCCTTCAACCTGAATAACCCATTCTGGCCTCAATGCGTTTGCGCGCTCATACAGTTCCTTGTCTTTGGGAATAAATACGATCTGAAGCAGTCCGCTTCTATCGCGAAGATCAATAAAAATAATCTTGCCGTGATCCCGCCGGGAATCAACCCAGCCGGAAACGCTCACGACACCTCTCGCTTTTTTAGTTGTTTCAACGGTTAACGTGCGTTCCATGTATGACGGTATCAGATATTTGATATCATGTATTACGCAAAAAATTCGAACGACCCAATGACGTACT
>MHQO01000052.1:5268-9025 GCA_001820675.1 Candidatus Sungbacteria bacterium RIFCSPLOWO2_01_FULL_47_10 | reverse complement strand
ACCGGGATGGTTCATTTTGGCCGCGAAGAAGGTCGGATGCCTTTTAACGAGTATGATTTCTATCGTCTGCTTTTCGAAAATATCTGCAACAGTTGTAGCATGTTCAAAAAATCCGCATGGGAAGCGGTCGGAGGATTTGATGAAACAATGAAAGACGGATACGAAGATTGGGATTTCTGGATTCGTCTCGGAGAGAACGGCTATCATGGCATGCTTATCAGAGAATATCTGTTTTTCTACCGAAAGCGCAAATCATCGATGCTCCTGGATGCGCAAAAAAAAGACTGGCAATTATACAGGCAAATAGTGCGCAATCATTCCGCGATCTATACTTCGGACCGATTGGCGCGCATCAGAAACGAATGGGGACACGGAAATCTTGCTATCGGCATCAATGTTCTCGATACAATTCCTCCGATCGCAAGAAATATTCTCCTGCGGATGAATAAAAAACTGATCCGCGAACGACTTACCAGTCCCGGAACATGGATGCGTCATCCGGCATCTTCATTTATGAAGATCCTTCCTTCACATCTTTTTCAAAAATCAGACATATGAATGTGCTTTTTATAAACAACGCCGTTTTTCCCTTCAGCGTCGGCGGCGGCGAAATATACGCGTATCATCTTTCGCGCGCCCTGATCGGCAAGGGACATTTTGTTTCCATCCTTGCCGCAACCCAAAACACTGATGAACCGTTATACCGCGTACGCCATGAACGGCACGATGGCATACGAATCCGGACCATAAATAACCCTCATACTGTTTTGAACCCGGGAAAGCTACGGCTTCTCTACTCGCTCGACAGTCTCTATATTAATAGGGCCGTCGAAACTATTGCGATGCGAATCGTCCATGAAGCAAATCCGGACATCGTTCACATCCACCACCTCGGGAATCTCTCCTCAACCCTCATTGAAAGATTACAAAAAGCAAACATTCCGGTTGTCGTAACTCTGCATGACTATTGGTTTGTGTGCGTAAACGCCCTTCTCACAAATGAAACGCTCCAGCCGCACTATCCCGCAGACTGCGGCAGTGGGTGCGTATCGTTTCTTCTTCGAGTCGGACAGTGGACAGACGAACATGCTTCCGGCAATATAGAGTATGCGCGCCGGAAAGCCATGCAGGCATATTCCCGATATGTCCGATTGCGGAACGGTTTTTTTACCGAAGCAGTTAAAAAAAGACAAGAGTTTTTGGTCAGGATGCTTGCCAACGCAGATGCAGTCATCGCGCCGTCTGAATTCTCAAAAAATATCTTTTTGAGCGCCGGGCTTCCTCATGAAAAGATTCTTTTTTCAAAACTCGGCATACAGAGTGTGAACCTTACACCCGCACGGCCCCAACGCTCGCATGGAGCAGAAATCGTGTTCGGATACCTTGGGCGAATTCTGCCGGAAAAAGGGGTTCATGTGCTTATTCAGGCGTTCAATTCAATTTCCGGAAACGCACGCCTCATCATCTGCGGAAAAACATCACCGCGTTTTTTCGGCTATAAGCGGTATATTCAGAAACTCGCGGAGCACAATGCGTCAATTTCGTTTCTTGAGGGAGTACCGAATCCCCAACTGCCCGGCGCGTCGAACATTTTTGATTCCTTCGACGCCATGGTTATGCCTTCCTGCATTTGGGAAAATGCCCCTGTGGTAATCCAGGAATCCTTCCTGTCGCGAACGCCGGTGATCGCATCTGACATTGGGGGGATGAGAGAGTTGGTTGAAAGCAATGGCGGCATCCTTTTTAAAAGCGGATCGGTCGAAGATCTTGCGGCGAAACTCCAAGGAATAATCGACGACCATTCCCTGCTTGAAAAAAACGCGCCGAAACTGTCCGCCGTTAAGACAATTGAGGATAATGCCGATGAATTACTGGCATTATATAAGCATTTTTTATGACCATGAGAATAGCGCTCGTCTATGACTATCTCATCCAATACGGCGGTGGAGAACGGCTTCTTGAAACAATATCCGAGATGTTTCCGGAATCGCCCATCTATACCGTTCTCTACGACAAGGAAAAAACATTCCGGCGTTTCGAACACAAAAACATCATACCGTCGTTTCTCCAGAATTTTTACCGACCGGGGATAAATCATTATTATTATTTTCCGCTCATGCCCTTCGCGATACGGAGGTGGGATTTTTCGAATTATCATCTTGTTATTTCGCTATCCGCAAGTTTTGCAAAAGGAATTCGTACGCCGCCCCACGTTTTTCATCTTTCTTACCTTTTTACGCCGACGCGATTTCTTCTGACAGATCCCGCAGGCCACCTTGCGGAGTCGAAATTGCCGTCACCGCTTCGCGCTCCCGCGCGCATACTGCAAAACATTCTTTCGCGGTGGGATATGCGGGCCGGAGCAAAACCCGATAAAATTATTACGTTCTCGCGCCACATCCGCGACCTTATACAGAAACATTACGGACGGCAGTCGGAAATTCTTCCGCCGCCAGTTGATGTCTCAGGGTATTCAATTTCACGGCAAAAAGGCAATTATTATGCCATGGTCGGACGACTCCTCCCGTATAAGCGTTTTGATCTTGCAATTCGCGCCTTTAACGACCTTGGTCTTCCGTTAAAAATCGTCGGCATCGGTCGGGATACGGATCGCTTAAAGAATGTGGCCGGCCCGAATATAGAATTTCTCGGATGGCAGTCCGATGTATCGTTACGAAATATATATGCGGACGCAAAAGCGCTCATTTTCCCCCAAACCGAAGATTTTGGTCTTGTCGCAGTTGAATCTCTCGCGTCCGGTACGCCGGTTATTGCGCATCGTTCCGGCGGAGCGCTTGATATTGTGGAGGGCGGCAAAACCGGCATATTTTTTGACGAACAGACACCCGAATCTCTAAAAAATGCGATCACAAAATTTGAAGAAATGCAGTTTGACCCCGAGTTTCTTCATGCATTCGCAAGAAGATTTGATGTTGAGATTTTTAAAAAAAAATTTAAGAATATTATCAGTGAATGCATAAAAACATAACCATCATCATGCCGTTTAAAAACTCCGCGACAATATATCTTGTGTTCTCTGACGTTTTTGCCGTTATTGCGGCCTTTCTTGTTTCATATCACATGAGAGACGCCGCATTTTTCAGATCCTATCTCGACAATGTCCAGCCGATCGGAGCGTATCTGACAGCGCTTCCGTTCGCATTGCTTTTGTTCCTTGCGATCCTTGGGCTTCTCGGACTGTATGACAAAAGAACATACACAAACCATTTCAGCGAATTTCATGGAATTATACGCGCAATTATTCTGTGGCAACTCGTTATTATGGCTGGATCCTACCTGTATAAATACGACTACTCAAGGCTTGTGGTTTTGCTTTTCGGTTTTTTTACATTTTGCATTCTGACGCTTGGGCGCGTATTCTTCAGGGTTGTTCTGGCGAAACGCTTACAAAACGGGGCAGGAAACAGAATCGCGCTCATTGTGGGCACGGGAGAACATGCAGAGGCAATTGCAGGCCAATTGCTGAAATTGGCGTCTTCCGGCATCCGTTTGGCGGGATTTCTTGGCGAACGTTCGGGCGTGAAAATAAACGGCATAGAGGTTCTTGGCGGGTACGATGATCTTTTCAGAATCATGTCAACGCATTCCGTTCACGACGTATATATTGCGGATAAAAACATATCAGGAGAACACATACTCAGCATGATCTCCATGTGTCCGCACCCCCTTGTCAGATTTAAAGTTGCGACATCGTTATTTGATCGCGCGTTGAACCCGTATGCGAATCTTTACGACA
>MHQO01000052.1:0-5258 GCA_001820675.1 Candidatus Sungbacteria bacterium RIFCSPLOWO2_01_FULL_47_10 | reverse complement strand
ATCAAAACCGGACAAGTTCTCAACGGCCCTAAAACGGGCATGTGACGTCGCATTGTCGGTCGGCGGTCTTTTCATCACACTCCCGTTCTGGCCGTTCATTTTTCTTGCGGTACGAATCGATTCTCCCGGGGCGCCGCTTCTTTCGCAGGAACGGGTAGGCCTCGGCGGTAAAAAATTCAAGATGTATAAATTCAGAACAATGAAATCGGATACGGAATTCTATGCTCCCGCGCCACGGCAAAAAACAGATGCCCGCATCACCAGGGTCGGCAGATTTCTCAGAAAAACAAGTCTGGACGAATTGCCGCAACTCATAAATATTCTTAAGGGGGAAATGTCCGTTGTCGGGCCGAGACCCGAAATGCCTTTTATTGTTGAGCGGTATGCGCCGTGGCAAAAAAAGCGGCTTGAGGTAAAACCCGGCCTTACCGGACTGTGGCAGATTTTGGGAAGAAAAGATCTCCCGCTCGAAGAAAACCTCCATTATGATTTTTACTATATAAACAATCAGTCGTTTCTTCTTGACATAACAATAATTTTAAAAACCATTCCATATGTTCTTTTCGGAAAAGGAGCGTATTGAAAAAAGATGATATATGAAAACGGGGAACCCGGAACAAATTGCGTTCCGCCCCCCTGATTCATTATTTTGCGATATGACGATTTTCGGCGCACACATAAAGGAATCTCTCGGATCCCTTTTCCTTATCGGCGTCCTTTCTGCCCTTGCATTGTTAAGCGGCGGAAAGGATGTTTTGGGACAAGCGATTTTTTTCATTCTGTTATTTCCTCTTCTTTTCTTTTCATTGCGCGCTTTGCCGACAACATCTTATTCTCACCTTATTGCAAGGAACGCCGGCACCCTCACTCCATTTTTGATCTTTATTGGAATTGCCGCAGTTTCTCTCCTTTGGACTGGCGCACGCTATCCGTCATTATTCGGCCTCCTGTTGTGGGTTGGTTATTTTTTTATTTTTTTCTCATCCTTTCTCGCCGGATCCGTGCGGGAAAAAGCGCGCTCAATGATCAATTTTGAAATCATTCTTGCGGTTACTCTCGCCATTATAGGCATTTATTTTTTTATTATTTCCGAAAATTATTCGTCGCTTCGCCTGGTATCGACATTTTACTGGCATAACGCATTCGGAGGCTTCCTGATTTTGATATTACCCATCCCGCTCTTGGCATATGTTCACTCAACGCGCGGACGAACACGCTTTGTATATTGCTTCGCGGCAACGATGCTTGCCGCCGCACTTGTGCTCACGTCTTCGAGAGGGTCGTGGTTTTCGCTTTTTTTCTCGCTTCTGATATATCTTATTTTTTTACGAACGAATATATCCTGGAAAACGGCGGCAAAAAAATCGGCGTTCGTATTCATTGGGGCGGTGATCATAGCGGCCCCTGTCATTACTTTCAAAAAACAGGAATCGCGGCGTAATTTTCCGCCCCAGGCGACGTCACAGACAATTGAGGAGAACTCTGTTACGGCGCGGCTTGCGTATTTTTCCGGCGCCCTAAGAATATTTTATGACAATCCCATTTTCGGTTCCGGCTTTAACACGTTTTCTTCATATCATCGCGAATTCCAAAAAGACATCAGGTTTTACTCGTCAGATCCGCATAATTTTTATTTAAAAATATCAAGCGAACTCGGAATAATAGGATTTGTTGCATTCCTTTTTTTATTGATACGGATATTGCGGGAAACCGTCTTCTGGCCATGGTATACCAACAAAAAAGAGACCGGTTCTGCTGAAATAAACGATATCCTCTCGGTCGGCATTGCGGTTGGCATGCTTGCGGAATTTATCCATATAGGAATGGACGCAGACTGGGAATTTTCTGCAAATGCGGTCCTCTTTTTCACGAATGCCGCATTTTGTATGACACTCCGGGCAAAACCAAACCAGGACAAATTCCGCGATGTTCCACCCACCGAAAAAAAGAGCAAAAACGAGAAATATGTAGCCTGTTCACGATATGGAATCCCAATCGCCCTGTTCGTGTGCGCTGGAATTTCCATAATCGGAGTTTTCGTGTATATCGGCGAGCAAAAGTATCGTGACGCATTGTATTATCTAAACAGCGGAGAAACCAGGGAGGCATATGCTTTCCTGCGGCAGGGCGTGGTCTTTAATCCGGTGCATCCGGGGTATAGAAAAGAGCTGGGGAAGATGGTCTTACGAATGATCGCTGATGATCAAACAACGACATTGGATCTGGATTTTGCAGAAAAAGAAATTGTATCCGGTATTTCTTTCAATGGGCGTGATTCCGAAGCGCACTTTCTCCTTGCAAACATCTTTTTCAAAAAAGGAAACGTGGCGGCGGCGGAAGCGGAATTCAGGAAATCATTTTTATTATCTCCGAAGGAGAATATCGATGCGGTTACGGCTCTTGCTTTTCTGTATAAAAATCAAGGCCGTCTCGATGAGGCCGCCTTGCTCCTCGAAAGTTTTCTTGCTCAGTACTCCCCCGCCCTCTTTGAATCGGTATTGTGGTCCGCGCCAAACAAGGAATTGATTAAAAAAAGAATTTCCATCCTTCATGCGGCTCTCGGAGAAACTTATTTTAGTAAAAATTTACAGGAGCTTGCTGAAGAGCAGTTTATAAAAGCGCTTGAGTACGACCCGCTTAGTGGAGCCGCGCGTTCGGCGCTTCGACATCCATAAATTCAACCACCCCTGTCCAATTTCAGCGATGTTGTTCGATGTCCTGCATACAAAAATCCCCGCATTGTCGGGGATATTTTCAAAAGATGTCAGGAGCCGCCTCCGGTTATTGTCCTCACTAAATCGGTACCGCAAAACGACACGACGATGAATTTCACCTCAAAGTGAAAATCAAACTACGGATATATCAATTTTTCTCGCGCCGGTCTGTCGGTTTCTCGAATTCTCCATCTTCCGCAAAAAAAGTTCAACTTGATCGGTTCTATACACGCGGTAATTGTTCGCCGGGTTCCGATACGCGGACAAAATACCCTTTTTGTCCCAGTTACGCAACGTCAACGGCGTCACCCCAAGAATTTCTGCCGCATTTTGAATTGTAATATATCGCTTTTCCATGAATATAGGAGGTATAAACCAGCAGTACTCCTTAATAAGGTTTATCAATTGCTATTAAGGATAGTACCAGTCAACTTGATATCATGCAATAAAGTTATACACAGATATCCAGATTCGGATACGTTAAAAAAAAGAAAACAATGCTCTCAGAAACGAAATGAATGACTCTCCCCAGCGAATAAAAATATTTTTTTGTCGTGGCGTGTCGCTTGCCGTACCCGATGATGAATTTCCTTCCGATGACACACCGTTCATGTCGGCCGCCGGTTGATTGCTTCCGTATAATTCATTTAATTTTTCGCGGGTGTCGTGGTCCACGATCCCAAGCGGACTTAAACCGTGTTTCTTTTGAAACCGGATTACCGCTTCCTGCGTCTCGCCAAAATAATCACCGTCAATCGCGCCCGCATATACCCCTTCCAACGTAAGAATTTTTTGAAGCGCTTTCACGTCCCCGTCATGTATTAAACCGTAATGCAGGGGCCCCACAAACGTATATGTAAATCCGTCTTCAATGCCGTCGGACCCGTTTTCAGTCCCGTCGTTTACATTATCCGCCGCGGTATTCTCCGGTGGTTTGCTAACCGGCTTTGTGTTCGTTTCCGTCCCCCGAAGAACGTCCTGTGACGATTCGCTTTGCGCAGAAGGGGTAGGTTCCTGTTTTGGCGCAGAGGCCGGCTGTAACACCTCGGTCGTCTGCGACTGCGATTCAACAGATTCCGAAGGGGAAACTGTATTGCTCGTCTCTTCGGCAATCGGCTCCGATGGCGCCGTAACCGGTTCTGGAGGAGTTTCTCTCGATACATCAATCAATATTTCTTTTGCGAGCGTCGCATCGTAGGTATTATTTTCAAGAAACGGAATGATTTTGAGACTCACACGAACAATTCCCGATACGGTGTTTTTAAACGAGAGCGCGTGGGTGCTTGTGGCCGGAAGATTTTCAGAAAAAGCATATGTCCCGCACGGAAGCGTCTGAGAAGGATCCGCGGAGGAAGATGCCGTAATTCCATACGCGCAGGTGATATTCATATTAACCCCCGATATATAAATTCCCCCCCACGAAATAACTGTCGTTTCTCCTGAAGAAAGCGCGACTAACGATGGAGAATATACATATACTTTCGGAATCTTTGGCGGAGGGGGTTCGACAACAAGGGTGACTGATTTTGACCGCGTGGCGTCATACGTCCCATCATCCATCGCGGGAATTACCGTTACGCTGATTGTTTTCTTGCTTTGAGAAATATTCGAAAAAGAAACCGATATCTGGCTTTGTGCGGCAAGGTTCGTACCAAACGCGATCTGCCCGCATGGCACCTCCGATCCTGCATAGAAAATTTTAACATTTTCCGCGCATGAAAAATTGAAATTCACTCCCGTAATATATTGGCTGTTCCAGGAAAACACCGCATCATTTCCCGATACAACCGTGTCTGTATTTGATGTAAACTCGGTAATAATCGCCGAAACAGGATAAATCGTCAAAGGCGCGTACGAAGGAGCACTCTCGTCGTATATGCCTTCCGCCGTCTTGGGAACCGCTTTCACCTCTACTGATGCGCCGGACAATGAAAGATTTGCCGCACTCACGCTGTAGGCGCCATTTGTGGCAAGATCCAAAATCGTACTGCCGCAGGCAAGGGGTGCGCCGCTCTCATAATAATATTTGATGCCGGAAACACAGGGGAAAACAAGTTTTATTCCTCCAAGGTTTTCACTCGACCAAAGATACGTCGTCACCTGCCCACTCTGGATGCTCGCGGGATTTGCCGAAAAAGAGGTAATCTGGGCATACGCAAGATTGATGCCGAAAAAAAACACCAGAAAAAATAGAATTGGAAAAACGCGAATCAGAGCCATGTGTTTCTCGACAATACTCGAAATGTTACGACCGGCCACGCATAGATTTTTTAAACTCCTCAACCATGGGGACCTGTTCCGCTTCGAGGCCGTATTGCGTTGCGGTATGGAATGCGGTCCAATCCGCGGTAATGAGAGATGAAAATATTTTTTCGAAACGCGTCGTGCCGATAAGCGGGAGGACGGCAACGCGCAATCCTCTTTTTTGATACAACTCCTCGAGAATCCGCATTCTGGTTCCGACACGGGAATCATCTTCGGAATCCATCAGAAAGATAAAATAAAAATAATCGGAAAATTTTTTTGTCCGTTTCTTTACGTCAA
>MHQO01000051.1:10276-13794 GCA_001820675.1 Candidatus Sungbacteria bacterium RIFCSPLOWO2_01_FULL_47_10 | reverse complement strand
ATGAATAATCTTTCTCAGTCTATGCCATCACTGCACTTTTGGCTTTTGCGAACTGCACTTTTGGCTGTGGCCTAACATTTTTCTAAAGGCCCTTGCATTATTATTGCGCATATGTTATAATGATATTAACTTGGCATTGAGCGGTATCTCATGGGGAGATATCGTGGATCGATGCCAGAAGTTCCATAAAACTAAGCAGAAAGGAGAAGTAGTATGGGCCAAAAATGGGAAGATTACGAGCGTGCAGCTGACCGAGGGCCGATGTCGATCGCCGTCAAGGTAATTCTTGCGGTCTTCGCTTTCAGCGTCTTAATCGGTGGTCTGGGTTACGTCGCAGGCTGGTTCGGTGAAGCGGCCAAGGTTGTCCAGGACGAGTTCGGCCCCAAGGCGATGCTCGAGAAGTATGAGTGGTTCAAGGACGCCGCGGCCAACCTCGAGAAGAAGCAGGCCGACGTTGCGGTCTACGAAGGCCGCATTAAGGCGA
Organism: Candidatus Sungbacteria bacterium RIFCSPLOWO2_01_FULL_47_10; assembly: GCA_001820675.1. Classification (GTDB taxonomy): domain Bacteria; phylum Patescibacteriota; class Minisyncoccia; order Sungbacterales; family GWA2-42-14; genus 2-01-FULL-47-10-A. Next base: position 13,310 of record MHQO01000051.1, on the reverse strand, counting down.
TGGACGAGACCTACAAAGAGTTACCTCGCCAGAAGTGGCCCCGTGAGGACCGTGAGCAGTACAACGTTTGGGTGTCTGAAGTGGCCGGCGTGAAAGCAAGCTACAATCAGCTTGCGGCCGACTACAACGCTCAGATGGCCAAGTTCAACTGGGCGTTCGCCAACGTCGGTGAGCTCCCGAAGGGTGCGGACAGGCCGCTACCGAGGGAATTCAAGCCCTACGAAACGAAGTAAAACCAACCCCAAAAAGAAGGAGAGAAACCGATGCGCAGATCAATCGTTTTGTTCATCACGCTTTTGGTGATCACGCCGCTACTTCTTGGCAACAGCGGTTGCGATAGCACTGTTGACACGAAATCCTCATCTGGCGTTCAGAAGGCCACCGTGCAGGTGCCGACTGGCTCCGATGGTCTCACGGCCGAGCAGCGAAATATCGGGGATCGTCTCGTCGAAGACAACAAGATTGGGTCGGTCAAGCATCTCTACGTCATCTCCGCCTACTCTGGCCAGGTGCTGATCTATTCGACTGTCCGCGGAAAGGTTACGTCCGGCGGCAAGCGGCTCACACCGACTTCTGTCGTTGTCGGCTCGCAGGGAGAGTACAAGCGCGCGGGCTTCGCGGTCAACTTCAGCGGCACCGAGATGGCAACAAGTGAAGTACTTCAGGACGACGGCGCCTACGGCCACTCTATGGATTATCTCTACTGGTGGGACACGAAAGGCGTCTACCACCAGCACTACATCACGGGCGGCCAGATTCTTCACATTTCCAACCAGCCGCTTGCGGTGAAGTCCATCATCATTAACATGGAGATCGCCCAGAAACAGGAGTAGCCACAGGGGCCAAGTTCATCAAGGCGCGTGGGAAATCGCAACAAGCGATCTCCTCCCACGCGCCGTTTTTTTATTTCTGCAAGCCGCGCAAAATTAAATCCAAAACAAAACAACCGGAGCTTTTGGCACGGCTGTTCTGTCGCCCGTATTCTTGCTTTCTCGTAACTTTACGGGTAACGAATCTGACTTACTGACTCTTAACACTTAACTTAATACTCCCGCTTTCCGTAAACAATTTTTTAGAAGTGGCTTATCGCGTTTGATTCTGCGAAACGCCCTGCGGACGATCTGCTTCAGATGAGTGAGTCCTTTCGGCGGCACATGAGCAAGGTCCTTAGTTTTCATCGGCGACCAGAGGAATTCAACAGGGCTGAGTTTGGGGGCATAGGCGGGATACCGCTCCACCCGAAGCCAGTGTTTCTGTGAATTGATGTATGCGACGACCTTTTTCGAACGATGCGCCGGCAGTCCATCCCAGATGAGTAGGAGCTTCCTTTCTTTCATTTCCACTTTGATGTCTTGTAACAGGCCGATGAAATCCTGAGTATCCATAGCGCCCGCTTGGAGTCTGAAAAGCGCACGGGGATTGTTGCATTTTGGGGTAAACACGATCAACCCCGCCATCGTCAAGCTTTTATGAACCGGAGGAGTCAATAGTTGGCGTATGCCCCCGCAATGCCCATGTCCGTCTGACAACCGGCTTCTCTGAAATTCCGGATTCGTCCTCAAAAGCCAGATAAAAGCCATGTTTGAGAGCCCATTTTTTAAGCACTGTGCGCTTCAGCGCACAGTGGTTTAACAAAAAAGCCCGCAGACACGGGCTCTCAAAAAGAAATGTTTGGATATGCGGTAACCATTTTATTCAACGAATCAACGTCTCCCAACATCCGTATTGCTTCAGCGAATAAACGCTGGTCCGACATTTGGCTGTGATGATGTTCTACGCCCCCCGGCTTATTATCGGCGCGTAACACCGCATAGAGTTTTACTTTTGGATCAACGCCGCTTGAGTTATCCAGAACAATCCCCGCATACGCGGCGATGTTTTCCGCCTGCCTGATCAGGGGTTCGCTGAAGACCGCGATTTTCTCAGCTCTTTTTAAAGTGCTTAAACAATCTTTTTCGTTTATAATACCACCCAATTTCCGATACGTGTCATACGTTCCGCCTTCCTCGGTCCGGTGGTGCATATCTGCCCCTGTTTCAAAAGTTCTGTCTTTCATACAAGGAGAAGTATACCACAGATGGTTTTCTGTTGCTATGCAACGTCAAACTATTTGCATCCACGTTTATTTATGTTAAAATTTGAGTATCATGAAGGAGGTTTTCCATAAAAATTTTCATACCCTTGAACGAGTTGAGCCGGGAGAAGGCAAGCGAAAACGGATGTTCGTTTTGGATACTTGGAAGCCAGAGCAGGACATCTGGCTTATTGGTTGTGCCATTGGACTTCTCTGTTGCAAAACGGACAACTACGAGATTTACCTTGCAGTTTCAAAAAATCCCGAGCTTGAGCCAAGGAAATTCCTGGTCGGCCTCAAAAAGGATTGGCTATTTTATCAGCAAAGAGATGTTTATACCTATTCTTCCGGAATCAACGATTTAATGAGCTATCACTTTTTACCGGAAGGACACGGGTTTCTCATAAAGAAAGGCGAGCCGCTTTATATTAAAGTGGGGGCGGTAAATCTGACGATTAACCCCTTGGAATATGATGCCTTTTGCAACCTCTACTATACGCTGGCATAACCCACTTCGGTTTGCGGCAATTCATGCCATCTCCGCAGTTTTTGAACAATGTGTAGCCAAAATTTGAAAATTGCAGAAGAAAAATTATTTTGCAAGAGGTCTTAAGGAGTTTACACAAGGAAAAAAATTAATTTACACGAATTCCATGCCGGAAACGGAAAAAAATGAAATACGGGGCGAAATATCCGGGCAGTTGGCGGCGGATATCGAGCGCATGTCGCTTGAGCTTGGCGAATTGAACAACCAAAAACACGCGCTCGACAAGCGCATCGCGGATATGTCACTGCGGCTTGATGAAAAGCGCCGGGAGCTTTTAGGCCGAAACGTTGTTCAAGGGCAGGAATCTTCCGGAGAGCGGGACGAGCTTTTTTCGTTTACAAAAAAACAGTATGAGGAAGCGGGCGATCTTGATGGCACCCTTCTTGCGGCAGAAAAAATCAAGGATCAAAATG
>MHQO01000051.1:5075-10268 GCA_001820675.1 Candidatus Sungbacteria bacterium RIFCSPLOWO2_01_FULL_47_10 | reverse complement strand
TTGCGATTGCCGTTTTGAGGAAAGAAAAAGACGCAGTGCGGGCCGATAGCGTTGCCGCGCGGATACGGGACGACACGCTGGGATATCGGGAATATTATGAACGGGAGAAGCGCAATTACTCCGCACAAGAAAATCAATAAAATTCTTATGGAATACGCTGAAAACGTCAAAAAATCAAATACAAAACCTGAACATGATACGAAAAAGCTCGAACTACTGGCACGGCATAATATTGAATACGCGATTCAGGCGATACGCGATATCAATCCGCCAAAGACGCCGTACAAAGACATCATCGGCCTTGTGAAGGAATACATCGAGGCGCTAAGGAAAAATCCTGAATCGCGGCCGGGACCGTCATCACTAAAAATAACTCACGAGTATCATATTCGATATGCGGCGCGCGTTTTGGCTAATCGGAACGAATCTTCTTTTTCGGACGCATTAAATTCCGCGGAGGAAATCGTTGACTTGTTGCTTCAGGCAGAGGAAGACAGGAAAAAAACATGAAAAAAAATATCGTTGCAATTTTTGCCCACCCTGATGATGAGGCATTCGGGCCGGCGGGAACGCTGGCTCTTTTGGCGCAAACGCACAGTGTGTATATTATTTGCGTGACGAATGGCGCCGTGGGAAGGGGAGAGATTCGCAGGGCGGCAAACGTTGCAGAAATCCGCCGCAGAGAGTTATTGGGATCTGCCGAAATTCTCGGCGTCAAAAAAGTATTTTTTCTTGATTTTCATGACGGTTCTCTTTCGAACAATCTCTATCACCGGATTGCCTTAAAAATCGAGCCGATTTTAAAACGAATCCGCCCCGAAACAATAATAACATTCGAACCGCGCGGCGTTACCGGGCATATTGATCACGTTGTCGTTTCGTTTGTTTCAAGCTATCTTTTCGAGCGGATGCCATTCATTAAAAATATCCATTATTATTGTTTGTTGAAAAAAAATCAAAAGAAAAAAAACAAGTATTTTATCTATGTGCCGCCGGGCTACGCGGATACCGAGGTCGGAAAAACGGTTGCCATAGCGCCGGTTTTCGATAAAAAAATTCGCGCGATTAAGCGTCATCAATCACAGAAACACGATATTATCCGCATTCTTCCGGTTGTTGCGCGCGGAGAAAAAAAGGAGCATTTTCTGGTTTTAAAAAAGCGCGGATAGTGGTGTCTGTGTTACAAGGGCGATTATTTGCAGACAGGATTTATTATGTTCACTCTTCTTTCAAGTTTTATTCTCATCATTCTCATTTATGTTCTTGCGCGTCCGCTGGTTAGCGGCGCTGTTTATTTTGATACTTCCCGTGAACACACAGAACTCATCATGCGCCTTGCCGAACTCAAGCCCGGCGAGAATGTATGCGATCTCGGATCGGGCGACGGGAGGATATTGATTGAAAGCGCGAAACTGGGCGCTGAAGCGCACGGATATGAAATTGATCCCGTGATGGTATTTCGGTCGCGGAGGGCAGTACGGCGGGAGGGTCTTCAAGACAAAGCGTTTATCCACTGGCAGAGTTTTTGGAGCGCTGATTTGTCTTCTTACAATATTGTCATCGTCTACGGCTGTCCGAAGATCATGGCGCGGCTCGGCAAAAAGTTGAAGTCAGAATTGAAGCAAGGAACAAAAGTCATTTCAAATATATATGAATTTCCAGGGTGGCAGCCAAAGAAGGAAGAAAAGAAAGTGCGCCTGTATGTTGTTTAAGACCTCTTGCAAAAAACCCGGCTATGCCTCGGGTTTTTCTAGATTATTTTTCCTATCCTTTTTCATATACTCGCCGGCAAGTTTATGGGAGAGGGCAAATGCGGCAGTGTGCGCAAACTGGATAAACGGCCGATGCGACGGCTCCATATCTTTTACGGCATAACCCCTTTTACTTCTACCCCTACTGAGAAGTCCGAATTGTTCCGGAAGCATAAATGTGCTGCTTTTGTCCGGTATAAACAAATCCACACCCTGTTTTAGAAATTTTTCGCGCACCTCCTTTTCAACCACCCCATCATCTAAGTCAACCATGCTAAATGCCGCGACATCCGCCTGAATACCGAGCGATTTCAGTATTTCCAAAAGCCGTGAAACCGATTCGCCGGAATAAATTTCTTCCGTTATGATAAGGGTTTTTTTTCCTAGATTCGGTGTAATTTTCGCTAAGTATTTTTTCACCTCATTTCGGTGTCCGGGCGATGTCTTTAATAAAGTGCCGCCCTGTACAAACCTGGTTTCCAGATTTTTTTGAGATCCGTAAATTTCTTTAAGCGCTTGGGAAAGGACGATGCTATGAATCCGGCTTTTCGTATCATCGCCGAGAACGGAGTCGTATTCCAACGCGTTGATCTTTTCACGCATTTTTTCAAGAAGATCACCCGCCGGAGCTTTAAGTTCTCCCACGAGATACTCGGCCAATACTTCGGCATCCGTTTCTTCGGGTCCTCTCATCATTGTGTGTATAAATTTTTTTTCTAGCGATTCCATGGTTTTAATATTTTAATTATGGTCCCAGCAAAATAGAATTGCAAGTTTGCTCCGCTAAGACCTTTATTTTATGAGGGTTTTGCGGGGACTATACGCTACGTAGTGTCTGTTGAAATAGTCTTTATTTTTTGAGTGGAGCGATAGCGGAGTCGAAAAATTCCTTGTTATATTAAAGTGAACTTCTCGACAATGCTCGAAGAATAACTATTTCAACAAGAATTACGTAATGCGATACGCGCCGCGGATAGTGTACGTTCCGCTTTTTACTTTTCCTCCACCTGCATCGGTATACACGTACGGACTTCTGCTGTTTTTGCTTGAAAGCTCTCCGGTTTCCGGGGTTTTTGTTCCGGCATCTATACCTTCTTTTTCGTGCGAATACAGTTTGCATTCAAGCGTTTTTGCTTTTTCCCTTGCAAACGCCCGAATGGCTTCGGAGATTTTATGGCGGGCGTTTACCGAATAGACGCGCTCAAGAAAAAGTTGGGGGTTTCCCGTTTGATCCTCAAGAAGTCGAAGGATGCTTCGTGCGATGATGCTCTTGTGTTCGTCATATACCTGTATGATTTTTACATTCGGATCAACAATGTATGAAAGCAGTCCTTCGTTAAGTCCGCCACGGGAGCGGTAATTTTGGCATGATTCAACCGGACTTTCTCCGATTTTAAGATGGGTTTTTATATCCACGGCATCGGTTAAGCGGAGGGCCGATTTTGAAATTCTTTTTCCTCCAAAAATCTGTTCGCCTGACTCATGGAGTAATCCCCGTATTTGCAGGATATCCTGGAAGAAATCGGGCTTGCTTTCGGCAAATACCTTTTCGAGCGTCTGAAAAACTTTTTGAAACGTGACCCATTTTCCGTCGATGGAAATTCCTTTTTGCTCAAGGTCGGCAAGCGTTACTGATTTGAAGCGTGAAAGATACAATCCGGCTTCACGTTCAAGGAGGTGTTGGGCGTGTTCCTGCCTATATTCCGAAATCTTTTTTTGAAGCTCCCGGTATTCTTTTTCCTCGTCGGGAGTGAGCGGCGGCGATTTTTCTTCCGCCTTTTTATTTTTCCCCTCTTGTATTTTGGTCCGTAATTCCTGAAGTCTGACACTCCACCGTGAAAGCGGCAGATGGGCGGTGTTATATCGTTCTTTTGCGTCCATGGTGATTTTTTGCAGATCTTCAGCGGAAATATGCCGGTCGACAACGCTCCGGGCGAAGATATTATCGATTCCGAGCCGGATGTCGTTTTCTCCGAGATCAAGCGTCTCTTCGAACGGCATTTCCGTTGCATTGTTCCATGCTTCGTACTGTCCGAGAGAAATTTTTTTGGGAATGAGCCCCTGCGACTGAAGTTTTTCAAGTAAAACCTCTTTGTTTCCTTCCGCGGTTGTTGCGTCTCCCCACGTGCGCCACGAGTGATAATCGCCGTCGAGCGTTTTTTCCATGAATTGCCTGAAGGGTTCACGGCTCAGCCGGTTTTTCCGTAAGGCGATGTTGTAATATATGCTGAGGGCCTGTATCGTCTCTGCGTCAAGGCCATTTAAAGACCCGCCGGTATTTTCTTTTTTTTCAAGTTCAAAAAGTTCCTGCACAAAATTTTTGATTTGCTCTTCAAGGTTTTGTTTTGTCTCCTGATAATTTCCAGCAAGCTTTGCAAGTGATTCGGAAAAGCCGGGAAAGCGATCGAAATTGTAGAGGGTCAAAAACTCAAGAGCCGGAATCAGTTCATCCCTTTCTTTTTGCGGGAGCGCCAGAATGGCATCTTTTGCATCGCGTATATCCGGAGAAGCATGTAATAAGAAGAGCCGGGACGCGGTATCATAAAACTCTTTATTGGGGGTGAATAGGCGCATGTCTGTGCGCGGGCCGTTTTTTTTGAATTCTTCCCGCGCGATTTTTTCAAGGCGGTTTTTTGAAATGTCCAAAAATGGATTCTTTTCAAGCTCTTTTAAGACAAGGAGATAATAATCATCTTCAAGAGGGCGCCCCTCTTCGAAGCGCAACAGCGGATTTATGGATTCGAGTTTCTCGAGAAGTTTTGCGGAAATTCCGTCTTTATGATAAATCGGGCGGTTATATTTGTCGCGCATGAACGCAAACGCCCGAGGGTTGCTTTCAACGGCAGTTTCAATCGTTTGCCGGCTCATATAACGGTCAAGCGAAGGAATTGCTTCCGGGTGAATATTCCCATATTCCGCAATTTCGCGCTTTGCCAACGCTTTCAGCCCTACTTCTTCCAGTGCAAGAATTCCTTCTTCAAAAACGAGGAATTTTTTTTCACCGCATTTTTTTTCGATAAAATCAACCAATGTCTGATTGAGGTGTTTGAGATTCAGCCGTGATGTGTCGGGAAGCTTGCGTTTTTTGTCTTCAGCGGTTACATGCACCGAGCCAGACCGCGCCCATGAATCTTGTTTCAGAATACTTCGCACTTCGGAAACAAAAGCGGCGACGGTAAGAACATCTCCTTTTTTAAACACGGTGTCAAGAAAGCGCTTTAGGTCGCGCGGACGGTACAGGAGATCGTTCACTAACTCCGGGTTTTTATCCACTATCGCGCAGGTGTCGGCTGAGTCAATGTGCGCAAAAAAAATTTTAAATACTTCGTCCGGCGCAAAGACATGCTTAAAATCTTTCCACCCTCCATATTGATCTTCAAGGATGCCCATGAAAGAGTCGGGATTTTTTCTAAATACGTCTTCCAAATCTTTTTTTGCGTAT
>MHQO01000051.1:0-5038 GCA_001820675.1 Candidatus Sungbacteria bacterium RIFCSPLOWO2_01_FULL_47_10 | reverse complement strand
TTTGTTCCGGTCCGGGAAAGAGTTCCTTGAATAATCTCTGTTTCCAAAATGCCTGTTCCGGCATACGGCTAAACACCATTCGACCTTTCCTTCGCACCTCTCTTGGCGCGGTTCCGGGGCTTCTTCCTTCTTTTTCAGCTTTTTGGACGTAGAAAAAAATTCTTCGGTAATGATTGAGGTATGAATATCCTTCCCGCTCGGCATCCTGAATAAGTTTAAGCATATTAATTCCCCCATTTTTTTCCGCGTAATCCGGGTTAAGAAACCATGTCTGCGGCGAGTTTTCTGTAATCGCCCTTATGATTCTTTCCCCGTTTTTATCGGAAAACCAACGCAAAACCGTATCCACCCTTTGGACAAGCCATTCCTTCATATATTCGTGTTCCTGGCTTGACATCTGCCGCACAAGAAGGTCGGCGGCTTTTTCTTCGAGTCCTTGTGTGATGAGAACGCGAATATCGTCGAAATCTTCAAGAAATGATATATTTTCTCCGTGAATTTCAGCTTCTGCGGCAAGTGCATCAATGTCTTTTTCGGAAATTTCCAATTCTCTTGCAGAATATAAAATGGGCATGTAATTTTCGATAAGTCTTTTCATGAATTTCACTCTCTCCTTCGGAACGAGGAACCTTTTTCCGTATTCTGAAAAATTGCCGAACATATGGGCGAGTGCTCGTTTTTTCGCATTCGCTTCGATATTTTCCGCCTTCATTCTTAAATTATCGGGCCACTCCTGAAGATTGATCATAAAATCCTCTGTTTTTTCTTTCCAAAGTTCTTTTACTTTTTCTATGAGCGTATTGAATTGTTGTTCCTCTTCTGTTGATTCATAAAATTTTCCTTTAAAAATATAGTAGGAAGATTCGCCTTCTTTGCCGAGCAGTAATTCTTTTGCCTTGTCGCTCGTAATTATTTGTTCATCCACAAGGCGGGGAAGGTAGGGAAAAAGGAATTCCGGATGATTCTTGGCGTAATATTCTATTACCGCACTCGTGCCGTTTTCTTCCGGCTTGCGAATGCACGCCTCTATAAGCTCTTTTGCTGGCAAAAGATTGTTGAAATATTTTTCATAAATCGATAGTGTTCCCCCATACTTTCTTCGCATCGACGTCGGCGGCTGAGAATAGGCAAAGCGGGGTTTTTTAGCGCCCTTTTCTTTTTCCGGAATAATATAATTTGAAAGATCAACAAAAGGAGCAACCGCGATTGCCTCTTCGGGGCAGTCGCGCATGATTTTTTGAACGAGCTCATTTTTTGTTTCAGGGTAAAGATAATACCATTGTTCATGAAAGAGTTTCGTGTAAGACCCGGGTTTGATGTTTTTTGCCAGGAATTCGCCAAGTTTTTCTCTTTCCTCAAATTCCAGTTTTTCTGCTAAAGTGGTCGCGCCGTCCTCGCCGATTGCTCCGTAGGCAAGGAATTCCTCGAGCATTTGAAGCCGTTCCGCGTGACCCAATGAATCAAAGTTTATTTCAAATTCTTCCCGAAGCGCTTGAATTCTTTGTTTCGGCATCCCGTGCAATTCAAAGCGGCCCTTGTCCTGAGGGATTTGGGAGGAACCTGCGTCGAATTCTTCTCCAAATTTTTCCTGAGATGTATCCATGATTCCACAGTATCAAAATATATTGGATATATAAAGGGAGAAACAGCGTACTTGCAAATAACCCCGGCGCCAAAACTCGGATCGAGATCTTGATATCACCAAAGACCGTCCCACGGAATTCGCCTCTGGTTTTATTTACACGAAACGCGCACCGCATCTGGCCGACATGCTCGGGATGAATTGCGGACGCAAAACAAAAGGGGCCGCCAGCGCGACGACCCCACCGGCATGGCCGGTTCGGACTACTCGATTACTCGATGGGTGGCAGGTACTGCAGAGCCGCCTCGACCTTCTTCTCCACCGACAGCGAGTGGCTGTCGAGGCGGGGTCCTGGAGGGCATGACCGGCATGCGCCGATATTGCTGTGTCCACGCGCTAAAGTCGGGATGTGAGCGACGAGCCCGGGGAGCATTCGCCGCTGGGGAGCTGAAAGCCCCCTAAGTTTCTCTTCTTCGGCACGCGCCATGTCTGTCTCCTTCAAGGCGTTTTCTACGCCTCTTTATTGTTTATTTCATTATACTCTAAAAAAAGATATATGTCAAGAGTGCAAAAAATATGTCCTGTCTGGTACATATAGATCATGTCGAAATCCCGCGTCTTTCTCTATGTGTGTCTTGCCTTTATTTCCGGGGTGAGCATCGCTTCTTTTTTTATCATTCCCGTTATTATTCTGTTTTGTTTTTTCGTATTCGGAGGAATTCTTATGGTTTTCGGATTGAGTGCCCGGTCATGGACCGTTCGGGGGCAGGGTGTGAACCTCGCTATTGTCGGCGTTATCATTCTTTTCTTTTTGGCGGGAGCCATGCGCTTTTCACAGAAATCCGACCGCGCCCCGCGCACACTCGACGATGTATTGCGCCGGAGTGTTGAGATTCGCGGCAGAATCACGCAGGAACCCGCGCAAAAAGAGAAATCACAGGAGATCATAATAGAGGAAGGAAAAACAGGGAACAAAGTACTCGTGCGGACGGAGAAATACCCGCCGTATTTTTACGGCCAGGATATTCGCGCGGCCGGATTATTCGAAGAGCCGGAAAATTTTACTGCAGATTTTGACTATATCTCATATCTTGCAAGAGATGACATCTTTTACGTAATGAATTTTCCTACGGTTGAAATTAGCGGCGCATCAAAAAAAGATCTCCGGTATTATCTTTTTTCGATAAAGTCGGCATTTTCAAAACAAATCAATGCAATACTTCCGGAGCCGCATGCGTCGTTTCTGTCGGGTTTGATTCTCGGTGAGCGCCGTTCGATCCCGAAAGAGCTTACGGAAAAATTTCAAATAACGGGAACAAGCCATCTTGTGGCACTCTCTGGATTCAATATTACGATTGTTGCGGACGGCATTTCAAAATTTTTTTCCGCGCTTTCAGTCCCATTCCGGGCATCCTTCTGGCTTGCGTCGATCGGCATAGGCCTCTTTACGATTCTTACCGGCGCTTCGCCTTCGGTCGTGAGGGCTTCTGTCATGGGCGTATTGGTTTTGATTGCGAGAAAAGAGGGGCGTCTCTATAGCATCAGAAATGCGCTTGTATTCGCTGGGGCGGTCATGGTGTTCCATAATCCGAAAATTCTGCGGTTTGATGTTGCGTTCCAGTTGTCGTTTCTTGCAACACTCGGGCTTGTGTATGCCTCACCGGTATTCGATGAATATTTTGAAAAAATAAAGGCGCGCATCGCGTGGAAGGTGAAACCCCGGTTTCCAGAAGAAATGGGTGAGAGAAGCAGGAGTTCGGAAATTGGAACGGCGCACCCGCGAAAGAAAAGTTTCTTACGAGAGGTATTCATATCCACGCTTTCGGCGCAATTCATGGTTCTGCCGATTCTTGTGTATAATTTCGGATCGGTTTCCCTCATCAGCCCGGTTACGAATGTCATGATACTTGCGGCAATTCCTTCGACAATGTTTTTTGGATTCATAACCGGAATTGCGGGATTTATTTTTTTACCTTTTGCAAAAATTCTTTCTTGGATAAGCTGGCTTTTTCTGCAATACGAAATATCCGTTATTGAATTTTTTGCCGGAATTCCCCTTGCGTCCGTTGCGGTCGCAAAACTGCCGTTCAGCTTGGTAATTCTTTCATATGCCGTAGTCTGGTATTGGCTTTGGAATAAAAATAAAAGCACAGAGAAGCGCGCAGGATGATTAACGCCAAAACCAACACTTATTCCCCCTCGCTCGGGGGGTTGATTTTTTAGATGAATGGTATATAATAGTTCAAATATATCCGGACCTTAAAATTTTAAAAAAAGGCAAGAAATGACGCCGAAAAGAGAAGAGTTTTTTAGGAAGCTCGATATTCTTGCAGTAACGTTTAATGATCTTGCAGTGAAAGAGTTTGATATAACGGTTAAAACCGATTACAGCGATGTATTGCCGCACCAGGTGAGCGTTGAAACAAAAATGACGCGAAACGTCGGCCTGAAGATTCCAATCATATCCGCGGCAATGGATACGGTTACTGGAATCGAAATGGCAATCGAGATGGCAAAGCTCGGCGGCATGGGCATTATTCATCGAAATTTTTCTCCCGAAGACAGAATTCGCGCGGTAGCGCGGGTGAAGCATCATTTTCACGGAGGTAAGATCGAAAAACCCATTGCGGTGCGTCCGGTCGAGACCCTTGAAGAAGTATTGAACCGGAGAACCGAGAAGGGGTATCCGTTCCATAGCTTTCCAGTACTTGACGACGAACGGCGTTTTGTCGGATTGATCACGCAGAATCACTTCAAGTTCAAGAATCACCGCGTTCCAATTCGTGAGATTATGATGCCGAGGGAATTTGTGCTTGTCGGAAGCGATCAAACGACAGTGAACGAAGCATATGATTTGATGAGAGTAAACGAAAAAGGAGTTTTACCGTGCGTTGACGGCGAAGGGCAGCTCTGCGGTATATATGTGTATAGCGATCTGAAGCGCCTGAAGAACGGACCCCTTCCGTATAATCTGGATGCGCGGGGACAATTGCGGTCTGCCGTTGCTATCGGCATCGGCGATCGGGAGTTATATTGCGCTGAAGAGTGCGACCGCAAACACGTCGATGTGCTCGTTATTAATACCGCGCACGCGGACACCGAGGGGTGCCTTGGGTTTCTTCGTGAATTGAAGAGTGGGCGCATTCGGGCGGACATTTCAGTTGGAAATATTTCCGAAGCACATTCCGCGCAACGCCTGTGCGAAGCTGGCGCCGACGGACTTATTGCGGGGCAGGGCGGCGGATCAATTTGTACCACGCGGCCCGTTGCGGGCATCGGGTGTCCTCAAGCAACCGCCATTCATTATGTTTCGGTGGTGGGTGATTCATACGGCGTGCCGACGGGCGGTGACGGCGGCATTCAGTGCATCGGGCATGCGTCGGTTGAGGAATGTGTTCCGGAAAGAACCGAGGAATTGATCAAGGATCCCGGTGACACCACCAAAGCGATTGGCGC
>MHQO01000050.1:24397-26186 GCA_001820675.1 Candidatus Sungbacteria bacterium RIFCSPLOWO2_01_FULL_47_10 | reverse complement strand
CGGAGGAATAAGCGGCGCAAGAGACCGCTCGGCAAGCGCTCCATGGCCGATTTCCCTTCTCCCTGGGCCGCGCATCGGTTTTATCTCGCCGACGGAATAGGGCGGAAAGTTATAGTGGTGCATGAACCGGCGCTTTGCGCGTATTTCCATTCCTTCAATGATTTGCTCGTCTCCCGGAGCTCCAAGGGTTGCGCTCGAGAGCGCTTGGGTTTGCCCCCGAACGAAGAGGGCAGAGCCATGAACGCGCGGAAGAAGTCCGACTTCGGAATAAAGATCGCGAAGTTCTTCCGGTTTTCTGCCGTCTGGGCGTTCTTCTTTTTCCAAAATTCTCCGGTGGATGATGACGTTGATTTCGTCTTCGAAAACGTATTCGGCCAGCGATTTTTCGAATTCGGGATGGGTTTCTGCCGCGAACGAAAGCCATTCTTCTTTGAGCGAATCGACTTTTTCCTGCCGTAAAACCTTATCGCGTTCATACAGCGCATCTTCAAGACGTCCGGTGATGTGTTTGCGCAGACTTGCGATAAGCTCCTTCGGGGTTTCAGAAAAAGTCAACTCGTGCTTTTTTGGCGCGATTTTTTCTATGATTGATTTTTCAAATGCGATTATTTCCTTGATGACGCCATGCGCTTTTTCAACCGCTTCAAGGAGTTCGCCCTCCGGTATTTCCTTTGCTCCGGCTTCGATCATGTTGATCCGCGATTCGGTGCATGAGACGATACAATCAAGCGCAGAATTGACACGCTCCTCAAATGTGGGGTTAATGACGATTTTTCCGTCTATTTTTCCTACGCGTACGCCCGCAATCGGACCCGCCCACGGAATCGGAGATAAAGAAAGAGCAAGGGACGCGGCAAGGAGCGAGGGGACGTCGGGGTCGTTTTTGTCGTCGATGGAAAGAACGGTGACTATGACCTGAACATCATTCCGAATCCTGAGGTCGAAACGCGGACGGATCGAACGGTCAATAAAACGCGCAACAAGCGTTGCTTCTTCCGAGGGCCGTGTTTCGCGCCGGACAAAACGGCTACCGAGAACTTTTCCCGCCGCATAAAACTTCTCTTCGTAGTCGACCATGAGGGGAAAATAGGTTCCTCCCTCGCGTGGTTTTTTGCTTATGCAGGCGGTGGCGAGCACAAGCGTGTCGCCGTATCTGACAAGGACCCGTCCGTGGGCTTGCTCGGCAAAATCGCCGAATTCAACCGTGAACTGGCGCCCGGCCAGTTCATGCGTAAATGATTGTTTTTTCATTTTTTTGAGAGTCCTTGTCTCCAGAAGAAAGACTAATAAGATTTAGTCTCGGTTTCTGAAGACAAAAACCGTGTTTTTCCGCGAATTACGAATTATTCGTAATTCGAAACTATTCGTAATGCGCAGAGAATAATTTATCTTTTACTTTTTATTAAATATCTCGGGTCCGTTCCAAGATCGGTAAAGTCATCCGCGGCTTCTTTCAGGCGCTGGGACGCGGAACGCCCGAACGCCATGACCTCCGCCTGCGCCCTCCCCCCCTTCAGATATTCCACAAGCGGAACAAAGTCGCCATCCCCTGTTACGATTACGATTGCGTCTACCTTTTCCGCAAGAAAGATCGCATCGATCGCCATGCCAACGTCCCAATCCGCTTTTTTTGTTCCCCCCGCGAATATCTGCAAATCCTTTACCTTCGTTTCAACCCCCATGTTCGTAAGCGCCTCAAAAAATGCTTTTTCTTCTCCCGATTCAGTCCGTATGACATATGCGATTGCACGAACAAGCTGGCGCCCCGCTACGGCCGTTTTCATGATTT
>MHQO01000050.1:22002-24384 GCA_001820675.1 Candidatus Sungbacteria bacterium RIFCSPLOWO2_01_FULL_47_10 | reverse complement strand
GCGCGCATGAAAAAGATTCTTCGCGGAGTGATACATATTCTGCACGTCGATCAAAACGGCGACTCTTTGGCTTTTGTGCTTGATAACGCTCAATAAAGTCGAATCAGGAATCAGGAATTAAGAATCAAGGCGCAAGGCCATTTCCTAATTCGTTATTCATTCTTCGTGTTTCATTTCTTCAGTCCGAGTTTTTTTACCACCGAATTGTATCTTCGCTGGTCTGTTTTTGAAAGGTAGTCCAGTATTTTCTTCCTGCGGGATACCATCCCCAAAAGCCCTCTTCGCGAGTGGTTGTCTTTGGGATGCTTTTTCAGATGCGATGCGAGGCGCTTGATCTCCTCCGAAAGTATGGCAATTTGCACATCCGCAGATCCGGTGTCCGTGTCATGCTTTCTGACACGTTCCATAACTTTTATTTTTTGCTTTGGATTGAGCACGTTCGAGGGCAATGGAAAACGCGACATATCGCGCCCGTAACAGCGCAAATCGCGTCTTTTTTGCATGATTGTGTGTGTTTGTTATTGCCATTACACGGTATCATAAAGTAGAAAAAAAAGCAAAAGCCCGCGACTCGGCGGGCATTCTCGGGATTATCCGAAAAACTTCATATCTTCGGCAATTGCGAGGCAGATGGCGGCAAGTTCGGGATAGCTTCGTGAGAATGAAAGGTAATTGGCGTGTTGTTTGAGCCAGTCCTGCATGACGGCATATCCGTCAAGATTCCAGCAGATCAAGAGAAATGCGACCCACAACTCCTCGAGTTCTGGGTTTTTTGGATACGGTCCGTCCCAGTCAAATCTGCCGATACATTCAAGTTCGGGGAATTCGTTGGATTTTTCTTTTTTAAGTCTGTAAAGAAATTCATGCCAGGGGCGCGACGGAATGACCGGAAATGTTTTTTTGCCGTGTGCCTCCGCGTATTCAACAAAGCCGCGAATAAGCGTAAGAATATTTAAGGAATGCGGTGCATTCTGTTCATGACTAGAAGATTGCCCGTGATCCATGAATCGGTTTTCCCCACCCGGACCAAAGAACTCATTTGATTATCAGTATGGACAAGGGGGTTTTTTCTGTCAAGGCAAGCGTGATGCCATTGATTTTTCAGCATTTTTTGATACAATTAAAAAATGTAAAAATATTAAAAAGGGCGGCTAGCTCAGTGGTAGAGCGTTCGATTCACATTCGAAAGGTCATAGGTCCGATCCCTATGCCGCCCACCGCTTCGTTCTTGATTGAACTCCGCAGAGCAAGCGCTGACATAGAAAATCCCGCGCAAGCGCGGGTTTTTCGGTTATCGGATTTGGACTTCCCCCCAAAATTGCAGAAATCCGAAAAGGCCGACAATATTCGTTATAAACGCATAACGCCAGGGATAGCGCGCCATGGTAAAAAGTTCCGAGATTTGCCACGCCTCCTCGTCGTTGAATGGCTCACCGCAGGATTCCTGCACGAAATGCACCGCTTCGTGAACCTGGAAGTCTATCCGGCTCGTGGGGTCAAGGTAAATTCTTCCTTGTTTCCAGAGTCCCCATGTTTCTTTATACAAATCGCCGACAACGAATCGCAATGACGACTCATTGAGCGGCAGGATATAGATTCGCGGGAGGATGGTTTCGTTGCGGAGCGAAACATTTTTAACGGAGAGTATGAATTCGACGATATCTTTTAATTTTTTCATCGGGTGGGGGAAGAAAAAGTCGATAATTTTTGTTGAAGAGATAGAATAATGTCGGAATTGCAACTGCGAGTATGAGTGCTGTCTGCCAATTCATTTAGCGCTCGGCATCAAACATTATTCCGGATCATAATCATGATAATAAGAGGCGTAATAATAGTAACGGATCCAATCAGCCAGCCCGCAATTTTTCCTTTATTCGGCAATCCCATAAATACTCCGGGTGCTAGCCACACACAAAACCAAGGAGTCAGAAATTGCGATTGAAAGAAAGCGAGATAGGACGCGAAAAACGACCCCATGATTGCTCTCCACACACTTAATTGTTTTGGAACTGACTTCAGTCAATCACGTGCAGTAGCTAAAGTCAAATTTTACATTTGCAGACGCCCAAAAAAACAGTATCAAAAATTTATCAATTCGGAAGCGGGAGGATTCGAACCTCCGATACCCTTACGGGTATACCGCATTTCGAGTGCGGCCCATTCAACCACTCTGGCACGCTTCCAACGCATTGATGTCTCTGCAAAAGAGTGTTTGCGAGACGGCCTTTTGCCATCTACAATATCGTACACCCAGCCAGCTCTCGCATCACCCAATCTCTTATTTAGTACCATTTTTTCATAAACAAACAAAATACGAGAACCAAAAAATGGGCAAATATGCCCTTTTTTGGTTTGTTTCATGTACGGCGTTTTGTGCTATAA
>MHQO01000050.1:998-21753 GCA_001820675.1 Candidatus Sungbacteria bacterium RIFCSPLOWO2_01_FULL_47_10 | reverse complement strand
GTCTGTTGAGGAAGCGCCGTACCACACCGGAACCGCCGTAAGGTTGCTTGGTGCCGCCGGAAGATTTTCAAGTGTTGTGGCATTCGCGGTGTTGGAAAATTGGGAAGCCCCGCCATTGTTGTATGCATAGACACGGTAGTAATATGTCGTATTTGCATCTAATCCAGAGTCAGAATACGAAACTGTATTAGCAGTGACTTGCGCTATTTCAGTGAAATTCGAACCATCAGGACTTCGTTCAATCCTAAAACCGCCTTCATTATCAGAATTATCCTGCCAAGACAGACCAATCTGTGAAGATGAATATGCTGTTGCAATAAGACTGCTCGGTGCGATGGGTTCAAGGTCGAACGTCGTTGCGCTCGCAATATTTGAGTAAGCAGAATCACCACCGCCATTACTTGCCTTTATACGATAATAGTAAGTAGTGTTGATCAAGACAAACGCATCCCGATAATTAGTAGTATTTGAAGGCAGATACAGATAAAAAGAAAAATTAGTTCCATCCGCGCTCTTTTCCAGAACAAACAAGTCCTCATTGTCTGAATTATCATTCCACATCAAATCAATGTATCGATGTGGCGAAGAAGTGCTCATTTCAATTCCTGGTGTAGCAACAAAATTATCCGGTGCCGCCGGAGGATTTTCAAGTGTTGCGGCATTCGCGGTGTTTGAGTATCCGGAATATTTCGTGTTTCCCTGGATTTTGTATGCTCGCACGCGATAATAATATGTCGTGTTTTCGTTGAGTCCGGTATCTGAATATGCGGCAACATTTTCTCCCACATCGGCAATCTCATTAAAACTGAACCCATCAGTGCTTCGTTCAACTTTAAAACCAGTTTCATTTCCTGAATTGTCTTGCCAAGACAGATCAATCTGTGACGTTGAAACCGCTATAGCAGAAAGATTTGACGGGGGTGTTGGTGAACTTCCGCCACCTCCGCCGACTGGCGGCTTCGCATCGACTGCTGATGCAAACAAAAGCAAACTTGCGACCGAGAGAAATGCAATATTTTTTTTCATAGGTTAAATTTTTCCACCCCCCCATCGAACAAACAATATGATGAATTATTTCCTCGCAGGAGGGTTGAGGGCTTACATTATTTGATAAAAAATAATTTCATTCATGTATCGCGTCGTAGATCGACCAACGGCGAAGCAACGGCTTCGTCACTAACTTAAGCGAATTTATTTCAAGTTTATTGTAAACATCTTTTTAGGAGGAATCAAGGAATTTTTTTGAAAAAATTAAAAACGAAACGATATGGACAAAACGCGAATGACGCTTGCGCGAATACTAAGCGACACAATAGAACTTTTAACTATTGGTATCCCATTTGCGTCAAAATAATAGACATGCTATAATAAAAGAGAGGAGGGGTAAAGTGGCTTAAAATCAGTATGATTTTATCTTATCCTCCTGATAAGCGCTAAAGTTTGTCAGGCCCAAAGCGACACGAAGAAGCCATTTATGGGTCCTCTCAAGAAAAAGTGAGAGGTTTTTTGTTTACAGGGTGTGAAGAACGTGGGGTAAAAACTGTGAACGGAACCGACGGCACATTCAAAAAAGAATAGCGTTTTGGGGAATATTCTTTCAATCCGGTTAACCCGGGTGGTCAAGTCTGGTCTCTGCGCTTTTTTAAGGACTTAAGACAAATACGGCGGATTTGTTGAAATCGGTAAATCGCTCATTTCGTTCGCTTTCCGAAAAAATCGTTTATGCGAAGCGAGATGCTGATTCACCGAGTTCCGATACAGTCGGAACGATTCATCAATTTCATCGTTTCTTTAGTCTTTAAATTAAGTGAAGAGATATGACTTGGAAAAAACTGTTTAAAACCTTCAAGGGATTCTTTGAAGGACATATGCGATTCTTGGTTTGCGGGGAATCAGAAAACCAAGAATGTAATGGCAAGGGCAGTCTTGTCAGTCTTAAGTGCGGGCACAAGAATTTCTCGGAGTTTATTCAAAACCACTCCCTTGACATTCTCTACAGTTTGTTTGCATTTATAACGCACGCATATTTTGTGGTAATTCTTGTAAGTTTCTTTTTGCAGTCATACATCCCTCACTCGACGATTCGTCTCGCAGATTCATTATCGGATCCATATCTCGGCATTATCGGTATTTATTTAGTCCTCAAAGAAGTAAGAATCCGAACCGGCACATCAAGGTCTTATAGGGTCTTGGGCGAAGTATTTGTTGTTGCCTGGGTTTTGCTTCTTTTTACATCGACCGTTCTTACGTTTGTTTCGGAGTCATATCATGTTGACGATGTATATAAATTGATCGTAACCAATTCTTTGGCATCAGTAATCATCCGAATAGGCACACTGTTTAAATATTAGAACAAAAGAAGCAAGTTGTGCGTCCACAAAATCACCCTGCTAACGCAGGGCGATTTTAATTTTTGTAATTTTAAAAATATTATCTTCGACTTACGAAAAAAACAACTGTATTGCTATATTTCTCATTTGATTCACTCATTCGGGCCACTGGGAATCGAACCAAGCCTAAGCAAATTTCTTCTCGAAATTTCTAGAGAGAAATAACATTACTCCCGTTGAGCACCATATTCGGGGTGCCGAGAATCGAACTCGGTCTACCTGCTCCCAAAGCAGGCGTACTGCCGGTATACTACACCCCGAATATGGTGCTCAACCCCAAAGCGCTCGTACTGCCGATATACTACGGCCCGATGTTTCATATAAACCAGTTTCATGTTTTAATAGTACTCATCCCAAAGAATATTCTCAATATGTTGTGTTTCATACGAACCAGTTTCACGGTTTACAGAAACAAAAATCGCATCGACGCGCCAATCTTGATTTTGAGGATATTCATTGTTGAGGAGATAAATCTGGCAAATTCTTTTGAGATTCCTTTTCTTTTTTGGGCCAATAGCAAAACCAATCGGGAATGATGTTTCATATGAAACATTTCGCGTCTTCACCTCAACAAAGACTATTTGTTTTTCTTGAATACTTACAATATCAATCTCACCCAAATTCTTTACTCTAAAATTAGTTTCAACAATCCGGTACCCGTTTTGCAATAAAAGCTCGGTTGCGATTTTTTCTCCGGCATCACCGAATTCCCTTTTTTTCGATTTCACCATAAGTGTTTCATGTGTTACATGGTTTCATGTGTTACAAAGTCGTGGTAACTTATAAATTGAAATATCAATGTTTTATAAAAAACTCCTATAAATGCATATGTCTTTTATGTCGTTAATGTCTTTTAATGTCGCTTAAATTCCTTCTCTGCAATTGAATACCCGTAAGATTTGCGGAGCGAAAGGGTGAATGCAATGATATATTTTGTATTTCCTATGGATTTTTACACGGGTCGCAGTATAGAATAAAGATATATGAAAACAAACAAAAGTGCCATTATTACATATTCTGGTATGGCAGTATCGATAATATTGTTGATATTTGCGATTGTCGGTGTCGGAGCCGGTGCACTCTATGTTCAGTTTGAGCGGAATGCCGCACAAAAAAAGATCGAAATTGCGGCCATGGAGCGGCAGTCACGAGAACAAGAATTGGCAAGGCAGTTGGATGAAAAAGTGCGCCTCGCCGAAAGCGGGTCTTTAAAAAGAGAACAGGAAAAATTTGAACTTTTTGAGAAAGTCATTTCAAATGCCCAGTGGGTTGATATGAAAGATGTTGGACGCGGAAAGGCAACCGGCAAGGCATGGCTTGCGTTTTATGCCGAAAAAACGTATGTACGGATGCGTGCGGCGGGCCTTCTCGAATCAAGGGGGTCTAATTATTATGAGGGTTGGATTATGAAAAATAGTAAAAGTAATGAATTTTTTTTAGCGGGAAATATCGATTTATCCGCTGACGGCGCGGGAATTATTGATTTAGTGCTGGATGGAGATAAAACAGATTTTCGGACTATCGTTATAACCAATGAGCCGAATGATGGCAATCCGATACCCGATATCCATATTTTGGAAGGTATATTCAGTTCAAAATTAAAACCAGATGATTTTAAGGTTGTTCTTGAGTAATAACATCCGTAACTGGTCGTCTGGCATATTATCTGAATCAGGCAATTACATATGAGAGAAGAAGTAACAAATCATGTGTATCAATTTCGTTTCCATGCAGGGATAACACAGGAAGAACTTGCGCTGGCGGTTGGTGTTACTCGCCAGACTATTATTGCCATAGAAAAAGGAAATTATACGCCATCGGTTCAACTTGCATTAAAAATTGCGCAATATTTTCATTCAACAGTCGAAGAAGTGTTTCAAATTTAGGATGTTATATAAATAAGACGAATTTATGAAAGATTATTTTTTTCAGGAGCTTGGAATATCGGGCGTTCTTCTTATTCTTTTGGCCCTCTTGCTTGACCCGTTTCATGTTTGGATGCCTGATGAATTTTCAATGTTTGTCGTTCTCGTGCTCATCATGCTTTTTATGTTCTTTGCCAGTTTTGTCTGGAGAGAACGTGGAAAAGACGAACGGGAAGCGTTTCACATTCAAACGGCTGGCAGAATGGCTTTTTTGGCCGGTGCCTGTTTCCTTCTTATTGGGATTGTGTATCAGAGCTTTCAGCACACTGTTGACCCGTGGCTTGTTTTGGCCCTTTCTATAATGATTCTTGCAAAAGCGGGAGGTTTTATTTATGGGAGAGTCAAACTGTGAAACAATGTGGTACATGAAACATAGGGATTTTCCACAGGAAAATGTAAAGTAAACTTTACATTTGGTGTCGAATAAGATATTTTATTCTTATACGCATTAAAGCGTATAAGTTTTTAATATTTATCGCTTTTCTTTATTTCTCATCGTAATTATGGATACTTTAGCAATAGCATTTGCGTTTGCCGGGGGTTTGGTTTCATTTCTTTCCCCGTGTGTCTTACCCCTTATTCCCGCCTTTCTCGCATATCTTGCAGGAACATCCATTTCAGAATCAGGAACACGACGGCGTGATATTTTTCTTGCAAGCCTCTTCTTTGTGTTTGGTTTCTCGCTTGTATTTTCTGTAGTTGGGGTCACACTGAACACCCTCCTTGATCGTGCGGCATACGACATGCAAATATGGCTTTCTCGAATCGGGGGCGCGGTTGTAATCGTATTCGGTCTTTTCTTAATGGGGTTGATAAAAATACCTTTTCTGGAGGCACGCCACGCATTGACGGTAAAACGTCAATTTCGTTCTCGATATATCACATCGTTCGTCTTTGGGGCTACGTTTGCGGCAGGCTGGACGCCGTGTGTTGGCGCGGTTCTTGGCGGAATATTGGGTCTTGCGGCAACGGCGCCCGGATCGGCATTCACCCTTCTTTTTTCTTATTCTCTCGGACTCGGGTTGCCTTTTTTGGTCGTAGGCATTTTTGCATCTCAAGCAACCGCATGGATTACCCGCATTGTCCCATATCTCCGCATTATTAACATATTTTTTGGGGCATTGATAGTTGTTTTGGGGATTTTGGCATTCACACAAAAATTAAGCTTGGTCGCCAATCTCGAGATCCTTAATCAATTTCTTCTTCGATGAACTCACGCATAAAAAAAATAACCCTTGGAATCGTACTGCTCGTTATTGTCGGGGTCATTTATTATTTGGAAAGCCAAAAACCTGCGCGAATTGCACCAGAAAACGCAGAAATAAAAATTACCGAACCGTTTTTGCGGAACGAGCAGGAGGGCAATGGAGAAGTTTTCATCAATAATCCGGTTTCGGCGGAACGTATCCTTGCGGCACCGGACCGTTCCGCGATTTTGTCAGAAAAAGCAAAAAAATATTTGCGGGCGCGAGAAATCGTGAATCCTCACGGTTTTATCAATACTCCTCCGATGAGTTCGGGACAGGCCGGTCCCATTACGATTGCGGACATCATTGGGAAAAAGATCATCTTAGTGGATTTTTGGACATATAGTTGCATTAATTGTCAGCGCACTACTCCATATCTGAACAGCTGGTATGGCACATATGAAGAAATGGGGCTTGAAATCATCGGGGTTCACACGCCAGAATTCGAATTTGAAAAAGAATATTCCAATGTTCTTGATGCCGTGAAGAAATTCAACATCCAATATCCGGTTGTATTAGATAACGACTACAGCACATGGACTGCGTATAATAATCGTTATTGGCCGCGGAAATACCTGATTGATATTGATGGATTTATTATCTATGACCACATCGGAGAAGGGGCATATGAGGAAACCGAAAAGAAAATTCATGCGTTACTTGCCGAACGGGCTGAAGTTTTTGGTGTCAAGCAAAAGATCGCAGAAGATATGGTCCGTCCGGAAGGTGTGATTTCGGTTGATTTTACGCGCGTGAAGAGCCCCGAAACCTATTTTGGAGCGTCAAGAAATAAAAATCTTGGCAATGGCGTTTCGGGACTGACGGGAGTTTTAAATTTTTCCGTGCCAAGCGATGTGGGTACAAACTCGCTGTATCTTGGTGGAAACTGGAATATCCAGAGTGAATTTGCAGAAAACAGAAACGACGGGGCGAAAATCATTTTTCGATACGATTCGAAAGATGTTTATTTTGTTGCAAGTTCGGAAGCGGGCGCATCAATTAAGATTTTACGCGACGGAAAACCCTTGACCGCAGACACCGCAGGCGCGGACGTTGTTGTAAAGGAGAGCTCTTCGGAGGCGATCATACAAGAAGACCGGTTATATAAACTCATCCAGGATAAAAACGGCTATGGCGAGCACACACTGGAAATAATAATCGAGAACCCCGGGCTCAAGGCATTTACGTTTACGTTCGGGTAAATGTATGGAAACCGGCGCAATAGAAATACCCGCAAATATATGCGGGTTTTATCATTCCGGAAGTGAATAGCCCTGCGCTGTTTTTGACTCCGCCAAGCCGAATCCGATTTGTCTTCCGTCGAAATATCCCGGGATTTGTGCTGTAATGCCGCGGTCCGTGAGTCGGATTCTGTTCAGGGTTTCCCAAATTGCATATTCATCGTGCGAACCAAGACTGAAATGAGCCCCTGCTTTGAGGGAATAATATTTGAAAAATTTTTCTTCCACGCTGTCATTTTGGAAATACTCTCTGAACTCCTGATTGGTCGCGAGTTTGCGGGCAAAATAATTTTCGATGCCATCCGTTACGGTTGTTGCTCCGTGATTCGTAAAAAATCCGTGGGTGTCACTTGGACCGACGAAATAATAGGCATCAAAACGTCCCCCGAGGTTGTTATCGCCGTCTTCAACCAGAACCCGCGACCAAAAACGCATATAATCCCCTCCCGTTACGGGAGATTCTTTCTGAAGTGCGATAAGGTCTATTTCTTTTCCAAGACCTTTCTCAAGGCCCAATATGTGCGCATGCGTTTTAAGGAGATTAAAACCCTCGCGGGATTGCAGTTGGTAAAGCCCTGGGTTTAAAATCCAAAAACGAGAACCAATTTTTTTAATCAGGTTATGCGCCGCGAATGTTGCGATTTCAATATTCGTGCGGCTATGGCCTCCTCCAGCACTCGATACGGGACAACTTAAATAGAGAATGAATTTGCCGCTGAGTTTTGCCCGTTGAATTTCAGAAACGACATAATCAGCATGTTTATCAAATAATTCCAGCCACAGCCCGCTCTGCCAGCGGAATCGCACTGGAAAATCATGCCAATCGCCTGCAAGCAGGTATTGTGTCGGGCATCCTTCTATCCAGCCAGTCTTTGCATTCATGCTCGGTCCGTTTGTATTATAAAAGTATCTGGCCTTACTGTATGAGAGCGGTATCGGCATGTCAATCGGCTACTTTGCGGAGTCGGGAAACAACAATACAACAATATGCTGTTGTATTGTTGCGATATGGGTGTTTGGGAGATTGTCCGCCGGAGGCGGATCAACCTCATGTGGAAACCCCAAACAGCGAAAGAGTCGCTCTTCCCTGGTTTCTCACTATTTAAAACGCAAAATGGGCGCACAAGGGATCGAACCCTGGTTCCATGGTTTATTTCTGCGAGAGCCGCCTTCAGCGGCTTCCTCGAAAAACCCGCGAAAGTAATATCGTTGCTTTCGTCCTCTCATTCGTCAAATTCGCGTTTTGTATAAAATGGGCGTTGAGGGGATTGAACCCCCGGCCTACTCTACGTCAAAGAGTCGCTCTACCACTGAGCTAAACGCCCGGATGATATATAAGCAAAATAGCAAAAATGAACAGGAAAATCAATTGACCATTCCCGAAAAATTCGTCATAATGCAGGTGTTCTTTGAGAATCTTTCTCACAGGGCAGAAAAAAATGGAAACGACTTATATCATCATAATTCTCTCCATGCTCCTCGGCAAATATGCGCTTGACACGGCCGCAAACGTATTGAATTTAAAAACGCTTTTGCCTTCGCCTCCGGCGGACCTCTCCGACATATATGATTCCGAACGCTATAAAAAATCGCAGGAATATACTGCGGTGAACACGCGGTTCGGTTTCGTATCTTCTGCTTTTGACCTCGGAATTTTGCTGATCTTTTGGTATTTCGGCGGTTTTGGATTGCTTGATGCCATCCTTCGGAGTTGGAATATGCCATATCTTGTCATTGGGCTTTTGTATGTCGGCGTTTTGACATTCGCCATGCAGATTGTTTCTCTTCCGTTTTCGTTTTATCACACGTTTGTAATCGAAGAGCGATTCGGATTCAACAAAACCACATATAAGACATTTATTCTCGATCGTCTGAAAGCCGCAACGCTCACCATCGTGATTGGAGGATTTGTCTTGGGTGTCATTTTAGCCCTCTTTCGCGCGGGCGGCGACACGGGATGGTTGTGGGCGAGGTTTTTTGCCTCGGCGGTATCGGTCTTTCTCACATTTATATCACCGAATATTATCATGCCTCTTTTCCTGAAGTTTACGCCGCTTGAGGATGGAGAACTCAAGGACCGCATTTACGAACTTGCTCGAAAATTGGAATTTCCCCTTGCGGGAATCTATGTTATCGACGGCTCTCGCCGTTCAACAAAAGCGAATGCCTTTTTTGCGGGATTCGGCAAGCATAAGCGCATCGCTTTATTTGACACCCTTCTTTCAAACCAGACCGTTCCGGAGCTTGTTGCGGTTTTGGGGCATGAAATCGGGCATTATAAAAAAAGGCATACGCTCATTGGAACCGCCACGGGCATTCTTGAACTCGGTCTTATGTTCTTTATATTTTCGTTTTTTCTCGATGACCCGGCCCTTTTCAAGGCGTTCGGAGTCATGACTCCTTCGGTATATTCGGGGCTTGTGTTTTTTACGTTTCTTTATACGCTGGCGGCAGCCGCCCTTTCGGTTTTTAGAAACATTCTTTCGCGTTCGTTCGAGTATGAAGCGGATGCTTTTTCTGCGCATGCCGGTGGAAATTCGCAGGATCTTATTTCGGGCCTGAAAAAACTTTCCCGCGACAACCTTTCAAACCTGACGCCGCATCCGTTTTATGTATTCCTCAATTACAGCCACCCGCCGCTGAAGGACCGCATTGCGGCACTGAAAAGAATTTCATAGGCAATAAGAATTATACGGAAAATCGTACGGATCCCTCGACCCCGCTCGGGATGAGATGCCGTACGATTTTTTTAAGCCGTTAAAACACAGACCGTAAAAAACAGGCGAAAAAAATTTCTTCGCCCGCTGTCTTGAGTTTCTATTCCAGTGTTCTTGAGAATTTGTCTTAACAATCGTCGGCCGATCGGCCAATAGTTGTTAAGATAAAACTACCTTAAGCATTAGTAATTTTTGAGAAAACGAGTTTTGTTAAAAATATTTTGCAACAGAAATTGATTTTTGAGATGGGTTCTAATTTTTGTCCTTACTATTCAAATATGTTTCTATAATTTTTCCATATTGAACAATTTCTTCAGGAGTGCACTTCAAACCCTCTCCACCAAATGCGTCATAGTCATAAAACACTTCCCGCTTTACGCCTAATTTCTCCAATGCGCCTATGTCTTGTTCCACTTCCGCCGTCTTTTCTTCCGCCGCTCTTATTTCTGGCGTTACGACTTCTATACCGTAAAAGTCGTGATACATTAAATCTACTCCATTTCCCGAGTCCCAATGAACAAATAGTGCGTCTGCGCCTTTTGATAAGTTATCAATTCCATCTTTAATCTGTTTCTTCCATTCTCCGACTTTAAATTTATGAGTTGTTTGACTGCCGGAGTTGTGGCTGGTTTCATATAAATTCAGTTCCTCTTCATCGCCGACGCCCTCAAGCGGCTTTAAATAATCATTGGTGATTTTCTTTATGAGACTCTCTTGATTTTCCTCCTGATCTTCTTCGTGTTGATATTCTTGTGAGACCATTTTTTATAAGCCAAAAAATTTTGAAATAATCAATTAATATTGATCCATGCCACAATTTTTTGAACTTTATTAATTTTAGCAAGTCTTGTTTTAATTAAAGCGCAGTTTTGCTTTTTTTGCAAATTTTTATCAGCCATAAATGAAATTGGCAGAATTTATTCCCTGAGCGAAGTGCTGGCGGAGTCGACCGCGCGCAGCCTTATTTTGGCGGTTCGTAATATTTTTTACCATTCAGCGCATCGGGAAGATGCTGTTGTTCAATTTTGGTATTTTTGTAGTCATGCGCATATGTGTATCCCTTTCCGTAATTCAGATCCTTCATTAAATTTGTTACGGCATTACGCAGGTGAAGCGGTACGGGAAGGGCGCCGTGTTTTTTGACGTCAGCGGTAGCGGCGAGCAGTCCTTTGTATGATGCGTTTGATTTTTTTGCGGATGCAAGATACGTCACGCCATGCGCCAGGTTGATCGCCGCTTCAGGCAAGCCCACGAACTCAACGGCGTGCGCTACGGCATTTGCCACGACTAGGGCCGTCGGCATTGCGTTGCCGATATCTTCGGAGGCGAATATGACCATTCTGCGGGCGATAAAACGGGCATCCTCGCCGGCTTCTATCATGCGGCTAAGCCAGTACAAGGCGCCGTCCGGATCCGAATCACGCATTGATTTTATAAATGCCGAGATGACATTATAGTGTTCTTCACCGTTTTTGTCGTAACGGATGGCTTTTTTTTGGAGTATCTCATGGATTTTTTTACTATCAAGCCGTATCTCCCCTTTTATTTTCGGAGTATTTTGAACCGCAAACTCAAGGGTGTTTAAAAGAACCCGCGCGTCCCCGTCGGCAAAGCCGATCATCACTTCTTTTGCCTTTTTATCAAATGTGATTTTATATTTTCCAAAACCGAGCTCTTTATTCTTTAGCGCCTGCTCCAAAATTTTTTCCAAAGAGCCGTCGTCAAGCGATTTCAAAACCAATACCAAGGAACGGGAAAGCAGGGGAGAAATAACTTCAAATGACGGGTTTTCAGTGGTTGCTCCGATCAGGATAATCGTCCCGTCTTCAACCGAAGGCAGAAATGCCGATTGCTGTGTTTTATTAAATCGATGAATTTCGTCAACAAACAAAATGGTGCGCTTTTTATTGAAACGTCGTCTGTCTTCCGCTTCTTTCACGATTTGTTTCAGTTCCGGAACGCCCATGGTCGCCGCCGAGAAATGAATGAATATACTGCCTGTTTTTTCGGCGATGATTCGGGCAAGAGTCGTCTTGCCGGTTCCGGGAGGGCCCCATAAGATTATTGACTGCAATGAGTCCTGCTCAGTGGCGTTTCGCAAGGGCCTGCCCTTGCCCACAATGCCGTCCTGGCCGAAGAATTCGTCAAAGTCCTTCGGCCGCATCCGTTCCGCGAGCGGCATCTGCATGACATCTTTTTGAAATAATAATCCCGCTCTTTCCATGGCTTGATTGTATAATGATACGCCCAATAATCAAATGAACGGCCACCATAGAGATGGTAAAATTAATTGCAGAGAAACGAAAATGATAATAAACACCGTCGGCTTTGTACCGGCGGCGTTTTATTTCAAACATGCAGTTTATTTATCAGTTTTTCGTGCGGGAATTCGAGAATGTCGCGGATAAACCTATCATACATATCCATGCGGTATTTGAATTCGTCCGTTGAGATGACGACGTAATTGAGCTCTTTTCCCATTTCCGACTCAAGCCATACCAAGAGTTTATTCAGCTTCGGTTTTTTTATTTTGTCGCCGACGATAAGGATGTCAACGCGGGAATTTTCTGCATTGATGAAAACACCGGCAAGGATCGCAAGTTTGATTTCTCCGGCTTGGCGGAGTTTTTTAAGAATTCCGGTTCTTCCCGCCGGGGCCGCTTTTAAGACGAGCTGACGCAGTTCCGGGAAAAAGGTAAAATCCTTATTTGCGAAATAAACCTGCTTTTTCATAATGCATTTAAGAAAAAAATAGAAGAGATGTATGGTCTTATCTTCCGGATCGTTTTTTCTTTGGGACCACTCTCCGGGCGACGCGCCGCCGTTTTCTTTTTTTGTGATTTTGTCCTTTTCGGGCTCTTTACGGCCTTCTCCCCACTTTTTTCCTATTTGTTTTCCTGTTTGATTTTCGGGACGGCTTCTTTTTCAGTTTTTTTACTTTTATATTCTGCATGGCAATAGTCCTCGATTTCACCAAACCGAATGCCACAAGCTTCCTGAGTTCTTTTCGCACGGCGTCGCGTTTCAGTTGTGTTTGCTTCAGAATTTCCTCTGTCGTAAATTGGCCGTCAGGATTCATCAAAAACAGCTTTAAAAGCCGTACGCGTGCAGTATTGTCAAATAATTTGTCGAGCGAGTTATCCATGATTCCAACAGTTTTTTTATTGTATCAAAAGTTCCGGCCAGGAACAAGATTACACACCTTGAGAAGTCCATGGTAATAAAAAGCCGCACGTGTCGCCTGCGGCCTTTCATGTGGGTTTGAAAACTACTGCATTATTTAATTTCCACCGTTGCTCCGGCTTCTTCCAGTTTCTTTTTCATTTCGTCAGCTTCCACTTTTGCCACTCCTTCTTTTACGACTTTCGGCGCTCCATCAACGAGGTCTTTCGCCTCTTTCAGGCCGAGACTGGTGAGTTCGCGAAGCGCTTTAATAACCTGTATTTTTTGGGCTCCGCCGGATTTCAGCTCGACCGTAAACGAAGTTTTTTCTTCTTTTGCGCCCGCTTCCTCGCTCGCTCCTGCCGCCGGAGTTGCGACGGCCATCGGCATTGCGGCCGATACGCCGAATTTTTCTTCAAGGGCTTTGACGAGTTCAGAAAGCTCCAAAACCGTCATTTTCTCGACTGCCTCAAGTATTTCTTGTTTTTTCATTTTTTTAATCACTTATCAAACCCGAATTCATTTCGCGAATATTCGCGAATTAAATTAGCGATTGGATTAGAGATAAATTTTTATTTTTTTTCTTTAATTTTATTTAATACCACAACTAAATTTCTCAAATTTCCATGCAGAACGGTGTGAAATCCCTGAATGGGCGAATTGAGAACCCATGCCAGTTGCGCGAGCAATTGCTCGCGGCCGGGAAGCTTTGCAAGCGTCAGCACTTCTCTTCCTTCAAGAAATTTTCCGTCAAGAATCCCCTTAAGCACGGTAAATGTCGTATTTTCTTTTGAAAATTTTGCAGCGGTTTTGACCGGCCCTATCTGGTCCTCATATCCGAAAATAACGCCGATTTCCCCCTCAAGCGTCTTTGGGTCGTATTCTATTCCGATTGCTTTGAGGGCGATTCGCAAGAATGTTTTTTTTGCGACCTTGAATTCCGCCCCCGCCTTTTTCATTTCACGGCGAAGGGTTGTAAGTTTCGTTACGTTCACCCCCCGAAAGTCCGTAAAGATGGCGATCTTCTGTTTTTTAAACCGCCCCGCAAGTTCTTCGACAATTTTTGTTTTTTTCTCTCTTGTGAGTGGCATAAATAAATAGCCGTTTTGACCGGCAGAAAACCCAAAAAATAACCAAAAAAGCGATTATTTTTGAATCCTCGGCAGGTCTTAATGCCTTTAATGGGCCGCCTGCTTTCATTGGATATCCTTATTATTCATAAGTATACGCACCCCTATTTTTTTGTCAAATAAAAAAAGCGGGTTACATATAACCCGCCTGCACAAGAGTTCGTATCTTCGATTAACCGATCAGGATTTGCGCTGTCCTGCGGCGGCGACCGCAATTTTTTCTTTTGTTTCCGTAGTGACAAATTCGGGAAGTTCTTCCCGCGCCCCTTCGGCAAGAGCGCGCGGCGGCTGTTCACCGATCTCTTTTACCGAGAATTGTTCCAGTTCGATCTGCCTAAGCTCTTCAAGTTGGCCCATGATTTCATCCGCCTTTGCGTCAAGGAATTGTCTTGTGTCGGGGGATGCGATTGCGTACTCCGACGCAAGCTCAAGCCCCTTCAGCACGACCTTGATCGCCTGAACCGACCGCTCGGCCGTGAGGCAAAGCGCGTCCTTTGCGGTAAAGTTTGCCCGCGACATATCGGTCATGACGCCCGCGCTGTCGCGAAGAACGATAAACGGCTTGTAGTAGTTCACATAGGCGTAATATTGGGTCATGCCGTAATGAAGATTCCGAAGCCCCGCAATGACAGCGCTTCCCAGAAGCCGCATCAGGGCTCCGTATCCTTCGGCGTTCTGTTCGAGATTTTTCAGAAGCGACTGTTTGCGCATTTCTTTTTCTTCGTCGGTCAGAACCGAGAATTCGTCATCAAGCATTTTTGCGATGCTTTCAGAGATCGTAATTCCGGAACTCTCGGCCATATATTCCTGAAGCTCGCGCGCGTTAAGATTTTTTTCTTTTGCGCTCGCGATATCGGCGAGCAGATCTTTCAGCTCCGCTTCTTTTTGGAGGGAAATATTTGAAAGCTGATCAAGCGCCTCTTCGAGCCGGTCGACATTTTTTCTGAGCTCGCGCTCCATAAATTCGAGCGCATCGCGGTCTTCGGCCATCAATTTGAGGAGGGGAGAAGGAAGAAGCCCGTGCAAGACCTGCGGGATCGGCAGCCAGCGCATGATGCGGGCCGTAATTCTCCGCCCCTGCTCCGGCTCGGCATCCAAGATTTTTCTGATCTTTTTGTCGGTCTTGAGGAGCTCGTCGGAGCCCTCTTTCATCCCCTTGATGATTTCTTTCAGGCGGTCATCCTCTTCGGCGGCAAAACCGCCTTCGAATCTATTTCCTCGTTTTGTCATCTGAAGGATAGTTCCCATGGCGTGTTTTCTCCTCGTTATGGGCGGTTTTTGATGATGAATTTCCATGTACCCCACGCGAGGACGCCGAGTAACGCCCAAGGCCAAATCGCGCCAAGAATCCAGAAAACCGGCGATAAAACAAGTCCGGCGACTTTCAGCCCGGCGTATGCGCCTACTCCGAAAACGGCAAGCTTGAGCGCTTTTTTCCCTGCGGTATCGACGGTTTTTCGCGCAAGCCATCCGCCTGCGGTTGCCGCAAACGACGGACGATACACCCTATCCCTTTGTTTTACCAGGCGCTGTCTCATTTTTCTTGTTCCTCCTTTGGTTTCGGGTTTTTCCTTCTGCTTCCTGTCTCTCGCGAAATGGTCAGGACTAAGAGATAGTTTCGCCTTCGGCAGTCTTGTTTTTTATGTCATCCGACCTTTCAAGGTCACGGATGATCTTTTTCACTTCTTCCACGACAACCGCCTCGACTGCGGCATGTGTCGGCATGTTCAGCGACTGCCAGTGTCGACAGCGGTTTTCAACGGCACGCCTGAATTGTTCATCTGGGTCGAGATGGACTTGAATCATGCGCGTTCCTTCCCGCGCGACATCTTTGAACAACTGAAATACTTCTTCCCCGACTTTTTTCAGATGCTTTCCGATTTCATCTGCGCTCGGTTCCGGTTTGGGGGTGGTCTCTTTCTCTTTCCGCACGTCTTTCTCCTTTTTTGCTTTCGCTTTATTTTTCACGCTAAGAACCTTTATTTATCATTTATTCATGTAGCCGGTGTGTGTTTTTTAGTTTCCGGTTCGGATATATGGCCGCAGTAAAGAATTATCCAATCCTGGACAATAAGGGCTACGGAACCCGCAAACGCGCCCAGCGAAAGCGTCATCAAGACAAAACTCGCCCAACCCAGTACGCCCGGGAAGAAGAATCCAAAAGCGGTTTCGAAAAAAACACCGGCAGAAACAAGCAGGATTAATGACCCACCATAGATATTTTGAAGGTAATGCTTCTTGGCAAGCCGGACGATGGAATCAAACTGCTTTTTTTCCAGAATCGGGTCCGGCGCGCTCTCTTTAAGAACACCAAACGCTGTCGGGAAAAGCTCCTGCAGGTAGGTATTCATGAGGAGGGTGTCTCTTCTTTCCCGCGCACGCGCTTTTTTACGCTCGCGGTTCCTTTTCTTTGCATCCTCGTTTTCGGCAGTCATCTTTGCCTGAAGCTGTTTCATGCTGTCAAGAAAATTCGCGCGGATAAGCGACGCGCTTTCTTGTGCCACAGCCGTACCGTTATGCTCCTCATGGGCGCATTCACTCGAATGGCGGGGCGAATCCATAAAAGCATGATCCCGGTAGCTCCCAAAACCACCGAATGTGTCCATGTCGGTTGCCTCCATGCGTGCGTTGGCGCGCGCGCAGTGATGTTAGATTTCAATGAACGTGTTTGTATCTGTAGCAAATTTTGATTATTTTGTCAAGTGCTTGACAGTGCTTGACATTTATTCTGTTCGATGGTACATAAGTAAGCAATACGCGTTTTTTGATAACCGGAGAAAACCGTGGCCGAAACGGAAGCCGTTGCCATATTGCGCTCGAACAGCTTTGACGATCTTCTTGCGAGAATCGACCGGGAAAAGGTGAAAAACATGAATTCCGACTTGAATAAAGATCGCATGGCAAAAATAGTCGCGGAAATCATGTCCGTATATTTTTTCATGCGCCGGGTTCTCGGCATGCCATATCGGGAGATTTCGATTGAAGAGTTTGATGCAGTCAAACAAAAGCTCAATGAAATGGCGCGGGATGAAATAAAAAAGTTTTTCGGCTGGTTAAGGGCTCCTATCAAACATGCCGCGTGGAAATATTATTCGTCGCATGGCCATTTTGGAGCGGTGCGAACTCCATTTGGAAATTGGTTTGGGATGCAGCCACTTGGCCAAGGGTTGTTGGATAAAGACACACCCCACAGTGCTTATTTGTATTCAACGAATTCTTCCTACAAAAATACCATCCCCCCAAATATAAAACGATTAGCCGAGGATATATTCAAAGCTCGATACACACCGGATTCCGGAACGGAGGAATAACATGTATCCTACGCCAGTGCCGCCGGAAGAAGGAACCATGTTTGGCGGAGGGTCGTCCGTTTCGGGTTCTTTGGCGGGCGATCTACAGCATATTTCTCCAAACAACAAAGAAATGCTGATCGGGCGGCTTGAAGCGCTTAAGTCAATGACCCTTGAGGAAGAAGGAGTGCGTGATTCCGTTCAAAAAGGATTGGAGCGGGAAAGGGAAATTGCGGATATGAAAAGAAGTTTTTCGTATGATTTTTTAGAGCTCGTGTATCGCCTATTTCACGTCGGGGCGCGCCACATTGCGGAAATGGACAAAAAAGAAGTCGAAGACCTTGATGCGATTGTATATGAACAGATAAGCGCGAAAAAGCGTTTGAGCAGGCGAATAATGTGGTTCTCGTGTGTAACCGTCATTGGCTTTTTTCTTTTTTGTTTATTTACTGATACCAGTAGTGAGTTTCTGCGCTCCGACTATATAAAAAAACGCGGAAAGCTGAAAGAATTATTCGGCGACAACTATTTTCCGCATGATGTTCTGCATGAACGGATTGAAGAAGCGCTTGCCGTGAAACCATAATGTTCGTTCCTGCGCGCGTATGAATTCCGTTATGATTCATTTTTCCGCCGCCGCTTGCAAGACGGCGCCAAGGACTGTTTCCGCTTTTTAGCGGAAATTTTTTATTCGAAAACCGAGCGCCATGTCTTACCCGCCCAAATTTGACATATTGTCAAATAAATGCTACATCTTTTTTATACGTTTATAAACGCACCTTGAAAAAACGCATGGGTGATATGCGGGAGAGCGGTAAAGACGTCCGGGCAAACGAACACATTCCACCCGATTCGCTCATTGAATGGGTGAAATCTGAAGAATCGCGTTCGCGCCTGAAAGAGATTGCGGGAAGACTTGCGTCGAACGGGATTCTTTGGGGGCGGGAAACTCCCCCCGGTTCGCGTCACAAAACACTGAAAGGAACTTCAGAAAATCTTGTCGAAAACCTTTTGAAGCTTCTTTTTATGAGCCATATCCGGCTGGGCGAGCGCCTGAGCCGTTTTGATCCCGCATTGGGCGTGCCGTGGGACACCGGGATGCTATTGCCGTCGCTCCCGACGCTCGGGGCCGATGCCGACACATATTCCGAACTTTTTGGCCGCGATAAGGCGAAATTTCGGGCGCTTGCCGGATCTTTTTCGGGATGGCGGGAGTTTTGCGAGGAGACATTTCAATGCGCCTGCGGCGTGGGGCTTAAACTGAAAAATATAACCGTTCGCCTCCTGGTGCATACTTTGTTAAAATCCGATGTTGGCGGCTTACACATAACATCTCTTGTCGGCGTGAGGTCGGACAACAGGGCGCATCTTGATAATCATTACAGTTTTTCACGGAATTCGCGGGTGGACGGGCGCACCAGAGTCATTTCATCGGTTGAGGCGCGCGTTCGTTTTGACCGCCCCCCGGTGACGGAAGGAGCGATTCTTTCGGAATCGAGCGCAAAAGAATTCGCCGGATCGCTTTTTGTTGCGGCGGTCGAGTCGATCGTCTCGGAATTTGAAAAAAGCGGATTGTGAGAATGCGCGACATGTGTAGACACCAGGACCACGAACCAAACCGGACAAAAGGAGGAGGGAAATATGTATCCTGATCTTGATACGGACAAAATCAGCCGCAGCACCGATGAGGCGGCAACAGGCCTTACGCGGCCAGAACACGCAGAAGGTGGTCTAATCAGAGAGAATTTTCTCGACTCGCTTCGAAAGGCGCAGTTAGAGAGGAAGAAAATCAAGGCCGAAGAAGAAATAAAAGCCGCCGAGCGAAAACTGGCGGAAAAACAGGCGGAAAGGGTCGTTCGGATTAAGGCGCGTCAAGAAAATAAAACCCTCTGGGCCGTTGCTTCTCTTGAATTTTTTTTGAGGAAGAATTTTGATTACGGGGAAGGAATTTGCTACCTCAAGTGTAAGGACGAATCCGAAATTCAGCAGATTAAAAAAGCCGCTCGCCGACATTCGTTAAAGTGGGTTTTGGTTTCTGGGGCGGCATCGGCGGCGCTGGGGCTTCTCTCTCTGGGTTTTCCGGTCCATGGAGAGTTTCTTCGGGTTTTCTTTTTGATCGCCGCTTGTCTGCCGCTTCCAGTTTTTTTCAGGCATCTCGGTTTTTTGGCGCGGGGATATTATTGGTTGAAAAATAATTGTGCTACCTGTATCCGGATATATGGTCGGCATGTGTGTAATTGCGTGAGTGATGGACGCTGTTAACCGGAATGGAGGACAGGAAGTCATGAGCGAACCAAGCCAGATTCTCGCCAATTCGCATGATACGCTTGCTCAAAAGATTTCCGCAAACCGGAAACAGAAATATACCAAAGAGCAGACGGGGAATTATTTTCGTCATCTGTATGAACTTGCTCAACAGACATACGGGATCGACAAAAATTTCCTGCTCGGTCTTGACCACGGAGAGTTTATTGCATTGGAAGAAGAACTACGGAAATACGCCGAGAGAAAGTATAAAAGATTTTATTACTTTTGGATGCCGCTTTTATTTCTCATTCCAATAATTGGCTGGGTTGCTATTATAGCGCGATACGCCGATTCTTCGGAGGAATTTTTACCGCTCAAGTTTATTGATGATCGGCATAACCTTGAAAATGAATGCGGAAAAGATTTTATTCAATCTCCCGCTATCAGAAATGATTTTTGCACATATCTTCATTCATCCTTATAACGAGCCCGCGTGCGGGCTCTTTTCATATGTGCTGGCATGATAAAATCCGCGCAGGGCGCGGATAAAATATAGTGGTGGCGTTATAAAGATTCGACGGATATAATCACGGTTCCTTTGAGTTCACAATGACGCCGCACCCAGAAGTCTTTATCGGGGTGATGTTTATTGCAAACGGGAATCTGTATATTGCAATAACCGTTCTGGTCCCGGATGGTCATAAGCCACTGCGCTGTTTCATAACAGGGGTCTTTGCCTTTGATAATTTGGCAATAGGGTTTGGGAAGGGACGGCGAAAGGAGGTTTTTGACTTCACGCCGGTCTGGTTTCCAAATTTTTCGAAGAATAGAACGGAGCCGCGTTAAGGCGTTCAGGACGAGCTTCATTTCGTCATTCCTGTGAATTTGGTTCGGATTTCACTGCTTTCCCCGATTCTGTTTCCAAGATTACTAATCATATTTTAAAACCTTTTTAAATATTTGCAAGGGTTTTTAATAAAAAATCGCATATTTACTTGTTAATTCATATTTCGTTGGTTTGTGATAAATTCGAATTATCTATAATGTTGAAAGTGATTGACACTATTTTTTGTTCAAATTGCTCACATAGAATCAGTATTTTTGTTGTTTTTTAAAATTGTTTATCTCATATTCTTGACAATAAGTCAATAATATGCTAATATGGTGTCATTGAAAACAAAAAACCCCTCCGCATGCAGCCGCATGAAATTCGGAGGGAAGAAGAATCTGAAGCGTTCGTTTGAAGGACTCAATAAAAAAGCTCGGTGGTATAAAATACCATTCCAAGTAAATCATTTTTATATTCATGAGTTCTGAAGACGACGTTTTGGACGAAGAGCTCTGTGTTGGGCAAAGGGCTTTCCCTTGAGCCCGTCGAAGAGCTTCGTCCCGCATAGCGGGAATAA
>MHQO01000050.1:0-984 GCA_001820675.1 Candidatus Sungbacteria bacterium RIFCSPLOWO2_01_FULL_47_10 | reverse complement strand
AGGGAGCTTCATCCGGTCCTAAACGCATATCGGCGTCGGACGGGAGGAGGCCGCTGACTCGGTTATGGGCTCTAAACGGCGCATACTTGCCCCTTAAACAACTTTGTTATTCGGGCAGGCGCGGAGGTCACTATAACCGACTTAGCGGTCTCTTGCAGTGGAGGTGAGACACGGGGGATGAGATGTGAGAAATTAAAAGTTTGTTCTTTTCAATAATTTTTTTGTGCGAGTGGGCAGGTTTTTCTTCATATTATACAGAGGTCGGATCTCTGTAGGAAATATGGCGGAAAACCTGTCCGTTCGCATGACCGCGCGCGTCCGCTTCTACAATCTAACGGCAGAAGTGAGGCGCGTGGATTCGTGCGCCTCCGGCTATGCCGTGTTCCGTCCTAATGGGCGGAATGTTCGGCGGCGATAGCCGACGTGGACGGATTAATCCGAGGGATTCAGCCCATGGCTGGATAGCGTGTGGATGCCGACCATCCATGCCTTCGGAGACGCGCACCGATTCCCGTCGTAGAGATACGACGGGGAGCCAAGTGCCGGGCCATAGGCACACTGCGTCGTCCCATGCGGCGCGAAGGAACGGGAATGCCTTAAGTACCCTCCGGTGGACGCTGGCCGGGTCAAAAAACCAGCACGCTCCGGGTGGAAGAAGGCGCAACGCTAACTTCCATCCGGACCCTACCATAACTCATGATTCATAATTCGTGGTTTGTGGCAGGGGGGACAGTTTCAATGAAAACAAGA
Organism: Candidatus Sungbacteria bacterium RIFCSPLOWO2_01_FULL_47_10; assembly: GCA_001820675.1. Classification (GTDB taxonomy): domain Bacteria; phylum Patescibacteriota; class Minisyncoccia; order Sungbacterales; family GWA2-42-14; genus 2-01-FULL-47-10-A. Next base: position 234 of record MHQO01000050.1, on the reverse strand, counting down.
AGGGTCAGGGGTAAAGCGATTTCGCCCATCTACCAAAATTTATTATTTATTAGGGATAACCGATTGTAGATTTTGGCAGATTTTTAAAAAACGACGGCAGGTTCATACCTAGATTTGGAATTTGGTTTATTGTTTCAATTCTGCATTTTTAATTCTTAATTGCTAACTTTGGAATAAAGCGTACCCCCCCTTGTTTAAATATTTGGCCGAAATTTGATTTTTTCGATGAGGGTA
>MHQO01000049.1:480-6084 GCA_001820675.1 Candidatus Sungbacteria bacterium RIFCSPLOWO2_01_FULL_47_10 | reverse complement strand
CTTGCCGACCGTTCTATATATATAACAAACAACGCTGTTATATCGGGAATTCTCTCGGTATCAGGAACATCTACCCAATCAGGCATCTCGAACACCGGTTTTATCACAACCTCAGGAAATGTAAGTGTCGGCGGCTCTCTTACCGCAAATTCCGCAACCTCGACTCTTGCAGGCATTTCAAATACCGGCTTCATCACCGCAACCGGAAATATCAACGCGGGAGGGAATCTTGTCGCGGGCGCGAATCTGTCCGTTATCGGCGATTCCTCAATCGCAGGATCAAGCACGATCCAGGACATTTTCAACGCCGCGGGCGGCATCAATCTACTTACGGTCTTAAACTGCGCTGATTCACAGGCGCTCCAAACATCATCATCCGGCTTAATTCAATGCGGAACCGTTTCGGGAGGTGGAGGCGGCGGAGGATCGGGCAACTGGTTTTTTGACGACCCGAACGAAATCGTGCGCCTTGCAACGACAACCGCCAAAGTCGGAATCGGATCAACTACGCCCTATGCGAAACTTTCCATCGAAGGAGACACGAATGGCACGCCTTCGACCACTGTCGCTATCCGGCCCGTGGCGGGGCAGACCGCAAACATTCTTGATATTTACGATACCGCCGGAGTTCTCAACACCGTTATCGATTCGCAAAATCGTTTCGGCGTCGGCGTTCAAGCTCCGACCGTTGCCGTTGATATCGCGGGAAATCTTCGTACATCCGCATCATCAAGTTTCGGCACACTCATCAATATCAATGGCGTTGGAGCAACTTCGACATTTGCCGGTTTTATAAACATAAACGGCCAGAACTCCACTTCAACGTTTCGGGGCGGACTTGCGGCGAATCTCTTGAATGTAACATCAACTTCGGCCACATCAACATTCGCAAACGGCATTCGCCTTGTAAATGGAACTGTCCAAATTTTATCTCTTGCGGGCTGTAACGACACGTTCTTGATCGAAGCCGATCCGTTCGGGAATCTTGTCTGTGGAGCCGACGCGGGAGGGTCTTCAAGCCCGGGAGGAGGAAATACCGCAGTTCAGTTCAATGACGGCGGATCAACATTTGGAGGAGATGAAACCATGTTCGCGTGGTTCAATTCCGCAAAACAGCTTGCCGTCGGCACGTCCTCTCCCGCCCAAAACGCGGTCGTTACCATAAATTCCACGTCAACCAATTCAATACCGCTTATCGTAAGAGGCGCTGACGGACACACCGCGGACTATTTTAGAATCACCAATTCTGGCGCCACTACTACATATCTTTCCATATCAAATGCGGGGGCATTAACCGCAAATCAGGCGACAGCCACTTTTGCCGGAGTATCGGCAAGCTTCCTTGATTCAACCGAAAATCTCCGCGTTGCGGGGTCATCCAATCTTCAGGGAACAACCACCTCATCCGGCATCACGAACACGGGGTTCATTACGACATCGGGCAATCTGAATGTGGGCGGCTCCCTCACCGCCAACCAATCCACCTCGACTCTTGCAGGCGTTTCTTCCATATATATAACCAATTCCGGCAACCTCACTGTCGGCCAATCTATCAGCGCAACAAACGCAACCTCGTCATTCGCGGGGATCAGCGCGTCCAATCTTACTTCAACCGGAAATCTCGCGGCCGAAGGGGGAACATTCAGCGCGGGATTAAACGTTACCAGCACGTCAACGCTTCAGGGGTTGTCGGCTGTTTTCGGATCATTCACCGGCAACGTTGCGATCGGCATCGGCGGCATTGGCTCGCTTACGGCAAATCAGGCGACGTCAACGCTCGCGGGAATTTCTTCCGGATTCATCAACTCCTCAAACAATATTCAGGCCACGGGCATTTTGAACATACAAGGCGGAGGAACTTCAACGTTCGCAAACGGAATTATTTTTTCCGCCGGCACGATCCAAATCCCAGGCCTTGCGAATTGCAATGATTTGTCCGTTGTTGAAACGGATTCTTTGGGCGCGCTTCGTTGCGGAACCGATGACACAGGCGGCGCATCGGGGCCGTGGACCGGAGGCGCCGGATCGGTCATAACACCCAATACGATTGACGATCAGGTTGCGATCGGCTCGTCAAGCGCTCTGCCCGGCGCATCTCTTGGAATTGTTGCTACATCAACGCTTTCGCGGACGCTTGTTCTGCGCGGGGCCTCGGGGCAGGCGGCAGACCTTCTTACGATAGAAGACGGTTCTTTGCAAAAACTCTTGTTTATTTCCGCATCCGGCGGATTGTATGCGTCTTCATCCATTCAGGTTTCCGGCGGCCCGGCGATTCTCTATGACGGCATTCTTGCCAATACCGCGACATCAACAATTACGAATGTGACGATGGTGAACGCGACAACGACGAACGCGACGACTACGACATTGTATGTGTCCGGAACTGCGTCATCGACTCGGCTCATTTCAAATACGTTTACCGGCGCCGGATTATCCGATTGCGATCTTACTGATTCGAAGGTTATTTGGGACGCATCAACCGAAAAATTTTCCTGCGGAGCGGACCAGGGAGCCGAGAGCGTGATTGACGCATATGATAATGCGGGAGGGGCGAGTATAACGACGGCGCAGACGGTTCTGAACGTAGACACGCCGCGGAGAGCAGATTCAGCATACACTTTGAATGCGAGCGATGAGGTTGTAATCAACGAGACCGGACTTTACATGATCATAGGCCGCATCACGGCAGTTGGCGCGACGAGCGGAGGAAACAGCTTTACGAGCGTCATTCTTCAGGGGCAGGCAAGTACAAGTGATGCCGGTTTTGCGGACGTTGAGGGCGCGCGTTGCCTGGATCATGTGCGAAATAACGCCGAATCGAGAGGGTCCTGCTCAATGAGCTGGATTGCGACGCACATGGACGGTGATAGAATTCGCTTGACCCATCAGCTGAGTTCAGCGGCCGTAACCGTCACAACGGTAGCGGGTGGTTCCGGGATAGTCATTGTGAAATTAAGCGATTCGGGAGCCGATCTTGCGGAGCTTTATTTCACTGAAGATAAAAATCTCTTTTCGGGCTATTTGGCAAGCGCGGACTCGAAAAATAACCTTGTTCGGGCAAGCACGGGTTCGGACGACGATGTGATCGGCATTGTCTCGACAAAACCCGGTTTGATAATCGGAACGGAAGAAGCCGCGGCAACGACGACCAGGAGCGTCCTGATTGCTCTTGCCGGACGAGTGCCAACGCTTGTTTCAAGCATTTTGGGCGCGATTGATGCGGGGGATTATATAGGCGTGAGCGCAATTCCCGGTTTTGGAGCAAAGATTATAGGCGCCGGTTCTGTCGCGGGAAGGGCGCTGGAATCGGTCGAATCGCTTTCGCCTGAACGTTTTTCCAATGACCTTTGCCCGGAGGAGTTTCGGACGTTGCGCGATCCGTCCGGTAATCCAGTCCGTTGCGGAATGATAATGGTGTTCGTTAATCCGTTCTGGTTCGGCGGGCCGACGATCAATGACATCGCGAGAAATGTTTTCGGGGCCGCGACGACAAGCGAAACAGATGCGGACGGCGGAACGTTTTCGCAATTCAGACGCCTCGTTCGCTTCGCGCTTGAAACATTCGGTTTTTATCTCGAAAGCGGGATCGCGCGGCTGAAAGAGATGTTCGTCGAATCAATTTTCGCAAAGAACGCGAACGTGGAGAATTTGATCGTCGAGGGCCGGATTCAAATGAAAGACCGCGCAACCGGCGCCCTCTACTGCACATGGATCGAGAACGGCGAATGGAGAAAAACAGAGGGGGAGTGCGGCGAAATACCATCGCTCGAATCCGCCTCGAATGCGTCGAATGGTTCTCAAATACCGGCAGGGGAAACATCCGGTGTGGATGTAGTTGGCGAAAGTATAGCTTCTGATGCGCCTGGGAAAACATCGAGTGTTGAGTCAACACCGGGTGTTGAGGATCCAGCTACGAACATCATTGAGGAGAGTACTATGGATGCGAGTTCAACTGTTGAAATTATTGAAGTATTGGATTCGCCCGGAACAACATCGGAGGTTGCCGCAACACCGGATGTTGAGGAGGGCGTACCGGATGCAGGTTTGACTATTGAAGTCGGACCTTCGTCGGGAAGTCCGACTTCGGAAAGTTCTGATTCAACGGCGACAGAGCAAAACGAGGAAACGATGGAATCTTCAGAGATAGTCGAGCCGCACGCGGTAGAGCCGGTTTCGTCAATGGAACCGGCTGAGGAAGAAAACACCGCGATGGCAGATGTGGAGGTTGAGGGATAAGAATTATTATTGCTCGAGGTGACTTGAGAACATACCTGTCATATGTCATTCCGGCAAAAGCCGGAATCCAGACTTCGTATCAGCGGAAGCTGGTATCCAGAATTATTATAAAAGGAACCTGGATGCCGGCATCCGCCGGCATGACAAAATAAAAAGAATTCCATGAACACGAACCGGCATTTGCCAATATTTCTACTGATACTCGTTGCAATAACCTTGCTGACTTTAGAACTGTCTTCTGTTTACGCCCAAGACGCAACAAGCGCGAGTTTTAAGATTCGGGCGCCGGTATTTTCCGAATTCGGGGGCAATGCGACTTCGACGAATTTCGAGCAATATAATGCCGGAGCGGAAGTTATTATTGGCGAATCAGCGAGTACGAATTTCATTCTCCGCGCTGGATTTTTATACTTTGACAGTTTTACTCCTAAATCCCAGAATTGGAGATGGTATGACGATGAAGAAAATGAAACGCCGACAATCCCTCTTGCCGATGAAAATATCGCTCCGACTGATATTGAAAACGGGGGCATTATTAAATTACGCCTCACGATAAAAGATACGGCATCGATCGGCGCCAAAAATACGAAATTTACATTGCAGTTTTCGACGTTCTCCGATTTTTCTCAGCAGGTGTCTGGCGTGTCCGAAATTGGCGATTGTTCCGGGGCATCCCGCTGGTGCTACGCGGATGGGGGAGGAAATGATAACGCCACTATAACAACAAAGGTTTTGAGCGATTCGGACGCATGCGCCGGAGAGGTCGGAAACGGCTGCGGGACCCACAATGAATCGGGAACCTCAATTTCCGATTTTCTTCACGGGCTTGATCGCGCCGTTGAATATGAGTTTACGATTCAGCAATCGGGAGCCGCGGGAAATACGACATATTTTTTCCGCGTCGTGAATGCGGCGACAGGGGACGCCGTGCCGTTGAATGACGGAAAAACAAGCCCAAGTCTCTCAACCGGAGGCACGGAACTTATCTTTACCGTATCGGGGCTCGAGTCGGGAACCAGCACGGAAGGCGTGGTAACCGATATTGAGACGACAGAAACGAGTATCGCATTCGGCTCGCTCCCGTTGGGGTCGGAACTGGAGGGGGCACAGCGTTTTTCCGTTACGACAAACGCGGGAAACGGATATCAGATTTATGTCATCGAGGATCAGGAATTTCTCGGGCCGTCGGGAGAAGTGATTTCACCCGTCTCCGGCACGAACGATTCACCCGCATCGTGGGCATCGGGCTGTAGCGGATCGGCAGCGGGTTGCTGGGGGTATCATGCGGGAGATGACGCATTGTTGGGCGGTTCAACCCGGTTTGCGCCGAACGACACCTATGCGCGATTTGCTTCAAGCACCAAAGAA
>MHQO01000049.1:0-438 GCA_001820675.1 Candidatus Sungbacteria bacterium RIFCSPLOWO2_01_FULL_47_10 | reverse complement strand
GTTTAAAATAAAAGTGACGAATCAGCAGGGGGCGGGGCAGTATGAGACGGGGATTGAATATATAATTGTTCCAACATTTTAAAATATGATGCCAATCTACAAATTTTATGCTAATTCGGCGAATTGCGAATGACGATCATCGTATTCGCAATTTGCAGATTAGCGCTTCATTCGTAGATTGGCATCATCGCGTTCGCAATTTGTAGATTAGCATTAAATTCGCATCGGATTGGCATCACAGTATGAAATCTTTATTAAAAATAACATTTATTGCGTTAGCACTGCTTTTATTCACGGGAATGAACGAGGTTTTTGCCGCAAATTATATCTCCGTCACTCCCCAATTCATCGATAAAAATGCCTACGCGCGCGATGAATTTTCCGAAACGCTGAAGATACGGAATAACGCCGACCGGAAGCTTACCATCTACACGTTCG
>MHQO01000048.1:4604-10134 GCA_001820675.1 Candidatus Sungbacteria bacterium RIFCSPLOWO2_01_FULL_47_10 | reverse complement strand
GCGTTTGCAACATCGCCGCGGATAGTGGATGTGGCATATGACTCGAACCCGATCACCGCAGGACCCGCAAGAGTCAAATTTGATCTGTCTTGAGAACCTATCGCAACAGCTCCGCCCGCTGAAATACCGCCACCGATTCCGAGATTAAGCCCTGGGTCTTGCGTAACAATCGTATCTCCTGTTTGTGTCCAAAAAGTTTGTGATATCACCGGGTTTTGCCCCCCGCTTACAACGATACCGGATCCCCCACTGACTCCGTAGATAATATTTGAGGCAATAATCGTTCCGGTCGCAAGGTCAATATTTTCTCCCGTAAGCAGTCCGTGAACGCTCATGCCGTTTAAGAACTCCACTCTTTGTCGATACGTGCTTGATCCCGCAACGTCCATAACCGCGTTAATCCGTAAAAGCGGAATAGGCCTCCCGGAAACCGCTGACTCCGCAGGAATATCGGGATTTTGTGCGCGCACTGCATCCCCATCCAAGTTGACAGCAGGACTCACGTCTCCCTCAAAACGGAATTCCGCAAGATCCTGAAAAGAAACGCCGCTCACCCAAAGAAATCCCGCAGCTGCGCTACCGGCAAGCGCAAGAACAACAAAAATAACAACCACCCAACGGAATGAACCGTTCAGATTATCAAAAAACATCAAGATGCGTCTTAAAAAATTCATTTTCTGTATGCGTTAAAAAGGAAATCCATAATGACCCATTAATGCATCAATGAAGAATTCCCAGATATACTTCGACGCCATTGTCACGAACCATCAATACGCCAACCTGAAGCGGAATTCGTTTTTCCACGCCGTCAACAAGCCGCGCGGTGACATATTCCCGGATAATAGATATGAAATTCGAATGAAGCGGCAATACGTCAAACTCACCTTTTTCATTCAATGATGTGACCGATAAAACCTTTCCTTCAAAAATGACTCCGTTTCTGTCACGAACCGTAAACGAAAGGGTCTGATTTTGCTGATCGATTAAGGCAGTCATGATTCCTAATGGAGATCGCATTCTCCATTTGCTCGTTCATTATTTCCGATTAAAGATCTTTTGTACTGCCGATATATAAAAACTTTTCTGCGGGAATAGTATCGAGTTCCCCCGAAAGAATTTTGTTCACATCCGCTATGGTTGTTTGAAGAGGAATATACTGACCCGTAATACCTGTTTGATTTTCCAAAACATGCAGTGCCTGCGTCATATAATTTCGCAATTTTTTTGCACGCTGATATCGAATCCTATCCTCGGAGGACAACTCCGATTCACCCACGAGCGATACGACACGTTCAAGCATAATCGACTTTTTTAAGAGTGACTGTGCTTCCCGCGCAGTTTGATAATGAAGTTCTCCCGCGGTTTGCGGACTCAATGCGGACGAATACGAAGCAAGAGGATCTACCGCGGGAAGAAGGTTTTGTTGATAGAGCGCCCGGGAAAAAATGACCGCGGAATCGATATGCGAAACCACCGCTTGTACTCCCTGATCTAAAATGTCGTCATTGGGAATATACACCGCCTCGATAGTACTCAACGCGTTTGTCACGGTTGAAACGAGTCTGCCGTGGACTAATGCCATTTCCGAATGAAGATCCGGTTGATAGCCATCCTCCGATGGGAGGGTTTGCATAACCATGGAGAGTTCGTTTCCCGCCTGGCCGAACCGAAACATATTATCGATGAAAAAAAGGACATCCATTTTTTCGTCATCGCGAAAATATTCCGCAATCGAAATCGCGGTATGAACCGAAAGCCATCGGTGTACGGCGTGCGCACCCATCGGCCCCATAACAAGACACACGGACGACAACGCATCTTTGTCTTTTAAGCGCAGGATGAGTTCATGTCCCTCGCGAGATCTCTCGCCAACCCCGGCAAATACGGACGTAACTCGTTTTTCCTTATTTAAAATTACGATGTTGTAAAGAAGTTCGGTCAGCATGACGGTCTTGCCCACCCCCGCTCCGCCGAGAAGTCCGATTTTTCCACCCCTCAAGAACGGGCAGAAAAAATCAACGATTTTAATTCCGGATTCCAAAATTTCCTGCCTGCTTGAAACCTCGCCGTACGCTGGCGATGTTCGATAAATTTGAATTGATTTTTTTGCATCAATGGCACCTTTTCCATCAAGCGGATTTCCGAGGGCATCAATAACACGGCCTGCCAAATCACGGCTTACCGGAATAAGGGCGGGTTTCCCTGTATTCATGACTCGCTCACCGCGATGAATCTCCGCCGCGTCATGCAATACAAGACAGTAAAAAAGAGAATTTCCCGCTGAAGAATGCACCTGCATTTTTACCGAAGGGTTATGCTCAAGTTCCAAAATGTCATGAACAAAGGGCGCCTCGGCTGTGAACCGGACTTGAACAATCTGACCTTCTATATTTTCTATTGTTCCGAAATGTTCCATAAATTTTTTTATATAAATAATGTTTCCCATTTCCAAGTCTCAAAAAACCTAGGAACTGCCCCACAATGCGACACCGCTTACGGCATCAAGCTGTTTTTTGTTATATGTTCGGTGGCGCAGACGCTGTTTTTCGAAATACATTTTATGCGCTTCCGTATCAATATGGGTTGTTGAACGATCCAGCAGCATCATGCGGCTCGCAAGTTTTGCCAAACGTGATTCATTAAACGATTGTTCAAGGGTTGATGCGAAAATCTCCGTTTCGAAAAAAATGGCGACATCCTCAAGCGTCGGTTCGAAAATATACCGCGCCCCGGCATCATGAGGCGCTCCTCCGCCCAACTCCTGTCCGGAAATGTTTGATGAAACAGGAAGTTGTTCAACGACATTTTTAAAACGGCCATGAAATATGAATACGTCCTCATATTCATGAATTGTTCGGGAGATTTTGCGGATACTATCGAGATCAATATGCGTATCGGGAAAATCGAAATAGGAATACGAAACACCCGGGAATGTCTCCTCAAACAACACCCTTCCGATGCGCCCGACCACGATGACTTCAGGGTGATACCGATTTACCTGTTCTGCAAAAAAATGAAAAGTCTTTCGGATAATATCGCCGTACAACCCGACATTGGCAGAAAGAAATACAAAAACCGTTTTGCCGTTTTTTTTAAGAACATTCATTGCTTCGACATCTTTTCGTCCTTTTCTCCGAAGAATTCGAACGAGTTCCTTTTGGTATGCAATTCTCACTTCCTGATAAATGCGCGCAAGTCCGAGATGAAACGCGCGGTTTTCGAGAACTGAGTTTCGAATGCGCCGCATGGTGGAAGCGGCGATGGATTTATACGTTTCAACAAGCGCTTTCAAACTATCGAGCCGCTCAAGTTCCTCTTTGATTGTTTTGTTGTTTATCATCTTTTTTATTTCTTTGAAAAATCAAACTGCTGAAGCCCTGTGAGCAGTGATTCGATGGAGTCGCAGCGGGATATATATGCATCCATTCGTTTGCGTAACGCCACATCTGACGCATACGAATATACCAGTTTCTGTATTTCAATCCTCACCTCCATTCGTGTCTTACCCCGCCATATTTCTCCCCACGCAAAACCGAACAAAATCAACTGAAGATTTCCGGGAATAGTGTGATATACCGTTTGATCAAAAAATTCATTCAGCCGTTCTTCCTTCTCAAGAACATCCTTTATGTGAGGACCGAGTTCTGATCCAAAACTCGCAAAATTGCGAAAGTCGGCGGCCTTGCGAAGAAAAGGAATGACTGTCCTGCCGATTTCAAGGCGTAGCGGTGTTTGCGTCTGTCTCCCTACACGCGTTACCGACAAGAAAACATCCACGGCAGGTCGGCGACCCTCTGCAAAAAGAAGATGATCGAAATATAGGTGGCCGTCGGTCATGGACATGAGGTTTGTAATGATATAACCAGTCATATCGCCCTGAACCGTCTCGGCAACAGGAAGACACGTTATAGACACGGGACCGTTTTTTCCGCTGAAATTCCCCGCCCGCTCAAGGAGAGATGCATGGGTATAAAAAATATCGCCGGGGTATGAGTTACGTCCGGGAAAACGCTTTCCCAAAAGAGCAATCTCACGCACAATCCTTGCGTGAGTCGAAAGATCGTCAAGGACCAAAACAACATTCCGGCCCACATCGCGAAAATATTCCGCAATTGTCATTGCCGAATATGGTGTTGCATACATCATGCCCGGACCATCGTCCGCGCTCGTCACTACGGTAATAACGCGATCCAATATTCCGAAATTTGTGAGCGTTTCCTCAACCTGTTTGATGGCGATTTTTCCTTTGCCGATAACGGCATAAATTCCAACGGCGCCTTGAGTGACCTGCGAAAGCAACGTACGCATGAGGACCATGCTCTTTCCGGTTTTTTGATCTCCCAGTACCAACTCCCGTTGCCCCTTACCAATCGGCATCAAAAGATCAATAAGCGCCATTCCTGTCTCACACTGTTCGGATATAATGGCGCGATCAATAATCCCCGGAGGAGATTTTCTGATTGCACGAAATTCGGTCCCGGACGGCACAGGCCTCCCGGGATCAATTGACCGCCCCAGGGGGTTAATAACCTTTCCAAAGAGCCGTTCCCCGACCGGTATCTGTAAATTCTTTCCAATTCGTGCAACGCGCATACCGACGCGAACCGGGTCTTTCGAAAAACTCAACACGCTGACTACTGAAGAAGATAGTGCGATGACCTCTCCAATGTCGCCGGATTCGAAAACAACCACTTCGTGAAGCGTTGCGCCAGGCAGACCCTCGACAAAAATCAAGGACGAAACAGTCTTTGATACAAATCCGATCTCGCCGGTTCGATTTAAATATTCCTTAAAGTCGAAAATCATTTTGTGTGATCATTAACCGAGTCTAAAAATTTTTTTATGACGGGTGAATCATTGATCTGACATCTTCCTTCCTTGCCCAAAAGAAAGTTTCAAGACGCCATGCAAGGGAAAAATCCCGATACCGCCCGGCAAAGACAAGTTCAGCGCCGCCGAGTACTCGTCCGTCTCGCTTGAAAACAAGGTATATGTCTTTTCCAACTTCGCGCGTCACCCAGGACGATGCGCGTTCAATTGTCTTTTCATCAGGTTCAACGGCAAGCGTTATTGAAAGTGGCCGCATTGCGCGAACGGACTTCTCAAGTTCGGAAAAAAAAATCTCCGATGTGGCGCTATCCTTGCGATATTCATCGCTTGCGATAACTTCCTGAAAAATGGATGCGATTTTCCTGCTTACTTTTTCCCGAAGAATTTCTCCGATATCAAACGAGCCCGATTCGTGATACCGGCTCTCCCGCAGGACCGTGATTGCGCCTTCAACCTCTTCGCGCTCTTCTGCCGTACGAATGTGTTTCAATATCAATTCAATTTTTTCTTTTACGTTCATGACATTTTCAATGGTTTATGTTCATTTATTTCTTGTTTTCTACCGTAAAAAAACCTTCCCGTTTCGCGTCCTCCAGTGCGCGAATGATCAATTCCTGGTGATCCTCGGGGCTCAATGTTTTTCCGAGAACTTCTCTGGACACAAACATTACGATACGGAAAATTGCATCATCGACCCTTT
>MHQO01000048.1:0-4591 GCA_001820675.1 Candidatus Sungbacteria bacterium RIFCSPLOWO2_01_FULL_47_10 | reverse complement strand
GTATTCCGCAACTTCCTTTTCGGCCGCGCTTGTCAACTCCCGAAATAAATCTGCCAATGTTTTATCGCGACTCTGTATCTCCTCATCAAGTTTTCGCAAAAAGCCATCGATACCCCCCCGCGATTCCTGAACAATAGACGCATACATTTTTTGAAGTTCACTGGAATAATTTTTGCGGATCTCAATGTATGACGCGATCTCCTGCTGTGTTTCTACCCGGATTTCTTCAAGCGAACGGATAACCGCATCCCTGTTTTTTTTCGCCTCATCTTCCAGTTCGTGTAAAATCTTATCGACATCTTCCCGTACTTTCCCGGCATAGACGGACGACATTTTTTGAATTTCGCCCGCGAGATCAATTTTTGTCTCGGAAAATGAACTCTCAAACTGACCTACCAATCTTTGGGTGAGTTCTGATAAGCGGGCCGTCTCCGTTCGGATGCGCTCTTCAAGCGCGTGGGTCAATTCTTTTTCAACCCGATCATTCAACGCGGTTGCGTGTTGTAATATTTCTGATGCCTGCTTATGGGAGTCTTCTGTAATGCGCAGCGCCTCTTCTTCGGCTTTTCGTATAATCTCTCCGCCTCCCGCAGGGGGAACTTCCGGCGCGCCTATTCTTTGTCCGGGAAAAAATAAGCGACGGGATAAAAATCGGAACGAAAGAAAAAGAATAAAAATAACTATTGAAGAAGCGATAAAAAAACCCAGAGGAGAATTAAGAAAATCAAAGGTCATGACTTTGTACAAACAGTTACAAGTGAAGCAATGTGCTTGGTCGAATCATCGCGGGGAAACCGGTAATCCGGCGCAAAAGATTGCTCCAATCGAGCCGTATGAAATAATCACCAATAATGTTTAATAAATTACGATTCCGTACGCAACAAGAACTCCGAAGGCAATAATGCCGAGCGTTAACAGAAGATTCAAGAAAATACCAAATTCAATAAACCGCGCAGCAAGAGGGTTTCTCCCGAGAGCTTCAACGCCGGAACGAGCAACCTTCCCAAAATACGTCAAACCGGTTATTACGGAACTTACAACTATCACAAACGCAAGAACATAGCGCAGAGTGAGTGTTGGATTTGCCGCAAATCTCGTAAACGGCGTAATTTCCCGAATACTGATTGCAACAGGAATTTTTCCGATAATTTTCGGGTCGGAATTCGTGTAATCGCCAAGCGCGATTCCAAGAATGTGACCGAAACCTTCTGCCTTCCCACCCGCACCAGGGATCTGTGAAGAAGTAATAAAATCCCCTCGCCGAATTTCGCCGTCAACGGTCGAGACTCTCACAAAAGTGATCCCCGTTGATACAAGCGGAATGGCAGGTTTATCATCCTGTTCGCCGACCAAGACTGCTGGCTCCGCGCTTGCCACACCCGCAAGCCGCACGTCGGATGAAGTCCGACTCAAGCGGTATTGCCCGTCAGTAAACGCAACGATATCGCCATCAAAAAATTTCTCAGTTCCGTCAACCGGAACAAGCGCGCCAAATGCTCCGTTGTTTTGGATCAAGGAGGATTCGCCCAAAATAGGGTCGTCGCCGCCGAAGGAGTCGTCGTCCTGAAAACTCTCGCTGATTTGTGCAAGGTGATTTATGTCCGGAATGTCGGAAAAAAAACGAATGCCGTATATGGCCGCACCGGCCGTAAGAAAAAACAAAAAAGCAAAAAGAAATGACCAGCGAGAAATTTTTTTAAGAAATTTGAATTGAAAAAAAAGCCTGCTGTCAGTGCTCAGTACAATGGGAGATGAATATAAACCGCTGTGAAAAATCTGCCCACGCACTCTACGCCAAATGAATGAAAAAATATTCGCAATCGAAAAAGAAAAGTGGAATGAACATTTCTCCGGAATCTTGTTAATAACGAGGGACGGCGCAGGACTTCTCGAAATATGAAGAATATTTTGAGGATGAGACGGGATTTTCGGCAAATTCGAAACAAGGTTTTGATTGGATGATCCCGAAATTTTCACAATGGGAAGATCAGAAACAAGCCGGTCTTTCTCGCGCGCGTCTGGAGCCGATTGCGCTATGGACCGCTGACCGGGCACAATAACAGGTACCGACGATGATGGGCGTTCAGTTGCCGGAGGTGAAAATAGTTTTTGTGGATTTGAAAAATTATCCGCAGGATTTGTTTTATTCGCGCCGATTTCGGACATAACGAAATCTGATGTAGGTTCTTCACGCAATATCTTTGGGTTCCCATCATGGGCGCTTTGAGTTTTTTTTCTTTTTAAAAGAGCTGATTTTTTTGCACCGTCCTGCTTTGAATCCGGAAAAGATTTCTTTATCGGCAAAAAGGGAGGGGGCAACATACTTCGTTGAAGTTGACGGAAGGCGGCTTCCTGTTGTTCCCTCATGTAGCGGTAAATTTCTTCGCGCGTGGTATACCAATTTCTGCCAATCTTTTTTCCCTTTAACTTCCCTTTCCGAATCAGGAGATTCAAATATTCGACGGAATATGAAGTCCCCTCAGCAGCATCTCGTAGTGTAATAAATTGTTCATCAATCTTGTCAGACATGTATGTGAGCTAAATATGAACCATCGAAATAGATATTATCCGATATGGCATCGGATACTGTTGTGCAAAAATTATTTTTGACTGACCCCAACCGATACGAGACCGGATTCAAATCAAATCGGAATATCTCCCATATCTTCAATCCGATATAAGATCGGATTGAAGAAAAAAATATCACAAATAGTGAATTATATCCAATACTCTTCCACAGACTGTAAACACTTGATGCACAACTTATGCCACAAAACATAGTTTAATTTTAACATCCAACTCCTGATTATTTTGATATATTTGTGGATAACAGAAGATACACATTCAGTCTATTGTATGCTTTGTTAGAATCAATTTTTGGTACAAAATATAACTATTAATAAACATTGATAAAGATTATTAATTCTCTTATATTGGTTATGGGACTTTATGATAGTTATTTTTTAAAGAATCGTATGTCATTTTTAAAATAATCCGGCTTTTTTCCTGATTTACTTATTGACGCCCTTGACAGGTTTTTGAAATTTGATTATTTGCATATATAAAATCAGCAGTCTTGCGTCTGCGGTACTTCACACCACGTTCTACAAGTTGCGTTGCGCAGAAAGTTCGGGACAAGAATTCTATATTCCAGGTGATTTTTCTTTTTGCACAACTCCAAAACGAAACTCATCCGCGCCCACACGGCCTCGATGTTCTATCTGCGAATATAAAATAGCCATGCACCAGCATGGCTATTTATCCCCCAACCAAAAACCATGAGCGTAAGCCCGTGGATCAATGACGAACAGTTGCAAGGCGCATAGATAAACACCACGGACGTAAGTCTGTGGTGGATGGATTTATCTCATTAAAATTTTCGCTATTTCGGAATAATTTTATTCGGAGGATTCCTTCCCTCAAGAGTTTCAATAATATTTTTTGCGGCTATCTCCCCCATTTTTTGCCGTGTTTCTTCGGTAGCCGACGCCGTGTGCGGCGTGATAATAATATTTTCAAGATCAGAAAGGCCGGGTGTCAGCAATGGTTCATTTTCCCATACATCAATCGCCGCGCCTTTAATAATATTTTTTTTCAAAGAATCACGAAGGGCAATCTCATCCACAATCGGGCCTCGCGATGTGTTGATAAGATATGCGGATGGTTTCATCTTCTTAATCCTTTCTGCGCTTATCAAATGACGCGTCTGCGGAAGAAGGGGGACGTGAATAGAAATAAAATCAGCTTCCGTGAGTATGTCGTCCGGCGTGTCTTTATATGTCGCGCCAAAATTACTCTCAAATTCATTATTTCTTCGAACATCGTAATAAATGACTTTCATGTCGAATCCGCGAACCGCGTGATGCGCTACTCGCGCTCCGATTCTACCCAGACCTATTATGCCGAGTGTTTTATAACATACATCGTTTCCGAGAAGCAAAAAAGGTTCCCACCCCTTATATTTTCCGGCCCGAGAAAACTTATCGCTTTCCACAATTCTCCGCGCAATAGAAAGCATTAATGCAAACGTGTGTTCCGCGACTGTTTCCGTTAAAACATCCGGCGTATTCGACATGAGAACCCCGCGATCAGAAATTTCCTTAACATTCAGATTGTCATAACCAACAGCATAGTTTGCGATTATCTTGAGCTGACTTCCCCACCCGTCAACTACCGAACCGTCAATCTTGTCCGTGAGCTGGGTAAGCACCGCATCAGCACCCCTTCCCATATCTATCAATTCGTCTCTTGTTAGGGCACGGTCATGGGGGCTGATCAAAACCTCCCACCCTTTTTCTCTCAGCATATCGATTCCCGCGTTTGGAATTTTTCTTGTGACGAATACTTTCATTGTTCTATAATCAAACGCTCAATAAAAATTCACGGATATCCGCGAATTAAATGTGCGGTTGATTAGCGATTAAATTCTGTTAATTGATCCGAATAATTTTAATTTTTCTTCGACTTTTCTTTGAACTGCTATGATCGCTTCCGAATACAATTTATACGGAGTTGTTTCTTCTGGATTCTCAAAAAATGTCTGTTTAAGCGCGCGTACGAATACAACACGGATCTCGGTATTAATATGAAT
>MHQO01000047.1:1117-6748 GCA_001820675.1 Candidatus Sungbacteria bacterium RIFCSPLOWO2_01_FULL_47_10 | reverse complement strand
GTTTCTTGCGGAAGTTCAACCATGCCTTTTGTTTCAAACTCCTTTAAGGACGCAGAAAGATATTCCGCGTGCTTTTTCCGCTTCGCGTTCAAGTCAGACAATTTTTTCATCTGAACAACGCCGATAGCCGCAGGAATATCCCCCATCCGATAATTCACTCCTGCCATAACCGAGTCGCGTTCCCATGACCTTGAAGATGTGTGTCGTTCATGGGTGTCCCGCGAAATTCCATGCGACATGAAGGCGCGAACCCTTTCCGCAAAAGCATGGTCATTCGTAAGAATCGCACCCCCTTCACCGGTTGTAATATTTTTTGTCGCCCAAAACGAAAAACAACCGGCATCCCCGAAGGTTCCCGCAAATTTTCCGTTCCATTTTCCGCCAATGCATTCTGCGGAATCCTCGATCACGCGAAGACCATGTTTTTTTGCGATTGACATGATCGCGTCCATATCGCACGGAAACCCGGCAAAGTGAACCGGCATGATCGCTTCCGTTTTTTTTGTGATAAGACCTTCAACGAGCGAGGCATCTATATTACCCGTCTTCCATTCAACATCGCAAAAAACCGGTGTAGCGCCCGCCCGAACAACCGCGTTCGCGGTCGCAGACATCGTGAAGCTCGGGATAATGACCTCTCCGGTTATACCTGAGCTGACGAGAGCCGCCTCAAGAGCTGACGCGCATGAATTAAGAAGAATAACCTCGCCGACGTGAAAAAAATCGCGGAGCAGCGATTCGAATTCTTTATTTTTCGGTCCGTGCGCCACCCATCCAGAATCAAGCACCTCGCGCACCGCAGTCAATTCGGATGCATTAAAGGATGGCTTGCAAAGCGGAATATTAAATTTTTTCTGTTTTTGCTGTGTCATTAGACACTGCGAACATCCTTAATAAACTCAACATAGCGCCGTATTCCTTCTTCAAGTGGATAACGGGGATTGTACCCAAGAAGGGTGCGCGCTTTTGAAATATCAAGAGCACCACGAGCGGGCCTCTGCTCCCCCTCCGGGATCTCCTTGTAGACGATCTGGACATTCGGAAAATACTGCTTTACGGCCACTGCCAGCTCTTCGAGGGTTCTCCCCTGGCCATAGGTAACATTGAAAGTTTCATTAGCACCCTTTTCTTTTTTTGCGGCAAGGAAGATGCCTTCGGCGGCATCATCGACAAACGTAAAATCAAGCTCCGACTTTCCACCACCATGGAGCACGATCGGCTCCCCCCCAAAAGCGTTCTCCAAAAACAACTGGGTCACACGGCGGTTACAGTCAGTCGGACCGTAGATCGCCGAAGGCCGTACAATGGTGTACGGAAATTTATAACGCCGAGCATACGTTTTTGTCAGAATTTCCGAACCAAGCTTCGTTGATCCATAAATCCCTTTCGGCTCCGTCGGGTGATCTTCGCGGCACGGCTTGAAGCGGAAGTCGCCGTACACCATGCTTGAAGAAATAAATACAAAACGCTTTAGGTTTAAATTTTTTGAAGCCTCCAAAACATTGTGCGTTCCGTTATACGTTACAGAAAGAGATTCGTGTGGATATTGATCGGAAAGATCGGCGATCGGAAATGCCGCCAGATGAATAATCCGGTCCGGTTTCGTTCGTTGAACCGATTCGTATAGTTTCACATAATCCCGCACGTCCCCATGAATCACTTCGATCTTATTTTCAATTCCCTTGTAGCGGTGCTTAAAATACAAGTCATATTTATTATCGGTAAGCGGCGATAAATAACTCTTGAATGCGTCATAGACGACAACGCGGTCACCGCGATCGAGAAGTTTTCTACACAAAACCGCCCCAACAAAGCCGAGGCCACCGGTAATAAAAATTGTCTCTGATTTTGCTATATCCATGATACTGTCTACGCTATAACGGAGATTATCCCGACAGATAAAAAATCGTACCCTATAATAGAGACTGATGTCAATGGCCCCGTACTGCCGACCCGGGGGCTCGCTGGCTGTGCGGTAAACCAAACAGCAGATAACAAAATTCAAAAATTAAGATTTAGTCAGAACAAAAGAAAACTCATGGGAAATCCGCTTCAGGCCGGTGAGAGCAGCTTTTTGATCAAGTGTATAAATCTGTTCATAAATTTCCGGGTACCGCCTCCTGATCTCGAAATTACAGTATTCTCTGTCAAATTGACTAAGAAGCGTCGCCAAAGGGATCGCGCCCGTTTTTACAAGCTTCACTCCAGCATTTTTAAAAATTTCCGACCACTCATCTTCCCGCAAATAGTAATTATAGAGTGGATGTCCTGTAAGACGCTCGGCGTTGCCCTCAATCAAGACGATGTGACCATTTTTTTTGGTAACGCGCACCAAATCACGAAATGCATTCATTTTTCTTTCTTTTTCTGGCATCGACTGCAATGTTCTCACTGCAACGACTACGTCAAAAAAAGAATCCTCATACGGCAAAGATTCTGCAAGTCCTTCTCTAACATCTGCCTTGGGGTAAGATGTTTTACAGCGCATAACACAACTTTTAGCGTAATCTATACCATACGCCTCGCATCCGTTTTTAATAATCATTTCGAGAATCCGGCCAGTACCGCATCCAACATCTAACACCCTATCCCCTGTATTAACAACATCGCTTACCACCTTTTTCTCATAATTATCCCAAAATATATCACCTTTTGCTTTCACGATATCTACCGTATCATCTTGTCCCCTTTTTTCCCAACTTTCACGAATCTCATCATAATTTAACTTTTTTGAATCCTGCGCTGACATGACTGTTTTTCACTTGCGGAATCAGCATAGTTCTGCAAAAAAATTGCACAACTACTATCATGTATGACACAAGTGGTCGAGTAACAACGTCCGTAATTCTTATACCGTACTATTTATACGAAATAATACAAGGCCTAACGCCCGACTGGCCCATCCCATCATACGAACACCCCGGGACGGGCTCGGCTATCGATAGGGTTTTGATTCTTCTTTATATTCATGATATTTTTAACGACATGGACTCAAGACAGGTTACAAACCACACCTGCCAATTTTGCGGCAATCATGATCTTTTATACACGCTCATGGCATATGAATTTAATACCGGGGAACCATTTGAACTTTGGAAATGTAATAACTATAATGCCTTGTTCACGCTTCCACGGCTTTCCGATAGAGAACTTGAAAAATATTATGAAAAAACGTACTACGGCAAGCGCAAATCGCTCGTTGACCAAACCATCACCCGCGAACGAGTGGGCGCGCTTTTGCGGCTCGCCGGAAACAAGCCCAAAAAAGTCCTTGATGTCGGATGCGGAAACGGCCTTTTCCTTCTTGGTCTTCAAAAAAAAGGGTGGGATATTTCAGGAACCGAGCTTGCGCCGGAAAGCCATATCAATCACGACGTATCGCGATTTGTTTGCAAAGGGCCAATAGAAAAATGCGAACGCGCGTTTGCCGCCGGATCATTTGATATCATAACCATGTGGCATACGCTTGAACATTTTACCGATCCCAAAAAATATCTCGCGGAAGCGCAAAAACTTCTAAAACCCGGCGGGCTTTTGGTTATTGAAGTTCCGAATTTTACATCTCTGCAATCGCGCATTACCGGGCGCCACTGGTATCCGTTATATGTTCCTCAGCACCAGACGCATTTTTCTCCTCAAGCGCTTGCGCTTCTCTTAAAAAAATCCGGCTTTCGGCCGATTCACATCTCCCACGGGACATTCTTCTATGACGTGTTCGGATTTGTCCAAAGCGTATTAAACACGGTGTGCCGCAAAAAAAATATTTTTTTTGATATCGTGAACGGCAAATTCGGGACTTTGCGGCAAAGAAAAATCGGAACACGCGATTTTGCCGTAACTGTTCTTCTTGCTCCACCTCTCAGTCTTATAAGCTTGGTATTCTATGCAATCGAAAAACTAATGGGGCGCGCCGGCACCATGCGATTTATTGCGCGAAAGATTTAAACCAGAAATTAAGACAATAACTTTTTATATTGGTCTTCAAATATGCTTAAGCATATTTGAAGACCAAAATTGGGAAACAGCAAAAAAATCATAAAGACATATGTGCCCAAAGAGGAAAGACTGACTATACTGTGTGCGTTCCCGTCTTCAAAGCCAGTTTATGTGTCCGCCCGAAAATATGCACCATTCCCGCGGCTACAAAAATGAAATAAAACGGAGCGAATGGAATGCGATAGCGGGCATTCAGCGAAGCCGAAACCGGCAGAGATACGACGACAATAAACCCAATGAGCGCGACGAGAAACCAAGTCATCACTTTTTGTTTATATTCTCCGCTTCTTGCAAGTGACCACACCCCGAGAACCGCAAGCGCGAAAAACACGATCCAGACAACACGCATGAGGTATGGAATGAGGTATTGCCCTTTCAGATACGGAAGCATATCGCGCCACGCAGAAACGCCCTTTTGCATAACAAGCAACGAGAGTGGTATAGGCGGACGCTTTGCGTCTGGAAGCAGGTGGGAATGATTCAAAA
This sequence comes from Candidatus Sungbacteria bacterium RIFCSPLOWO2_01_FULL_47_10, assembly GCA_001820675.1. Taxonomy (GTDB): domain Bacteria; phylum Patescibacteriota; class Minisyncoccia; order Sungbacterales; family GWA2-42-14; genus 2-01-FULL-47-10-A. The sequence goes on along the minus strand of MHQO01000047.1, from coordinate 2,266 downwards.
TATACAGCAGGTCATCCTGGGTAAATAACGTCTGGACCGAATTAATTTGCACAAGAAGCGTCTCTCTCGGGTGCGCTTTCAGAATTTCAATCGCTCGCTCTCTCAGAAGCGGGATGAATTTAACGTCAAACAATTCATGTTCATCGGCACGCGATATATATCCACCCTCATTCAGGCCGCCGACAAGAACCTGCAAACTCTCGGTATACGACTGATGGCTTGCGGCCGCCTGAACCATTGCCGCCATACGCGTATACATATTGAACCACCCGAGTGTCGAAAGAGTAAACTCTCCCGACACGCGATAATTGCGATACATCCACGGAATCGTAATTGCAAAAGCTATCAAAAGAAAACAAGCTGCTCCGGCAATACGCCGTCTCCACTCAATACTTCGCAGGGCAAAAACAAAAAAAATAAAAATGGGTACAAATGCATAATAGAGAAGAGGACGCGTCAAGGCGCCGAAACCAAACAAAAGGCCGATAGCAGTCGCTTTTAAAATGTCGGGTTTTTCAATATAACGGAATATAAAAACAGCACTTAACACAGCCAGAAATACAAAGATACTTTCTGTGTTTAATGTAAGAGTATGTACCGCAATATGGTAATCCACTGCGGTAAGGAGCCCCGCGACAAACGCAATGCGGGAATTTCCGGAAAGCTTCAGGGCAAGCCAGAAAATAAAAAGTGGAACGAACGAATTTAAAACCGCCTCCGCAAGGGATGCTGACCAAAAATTACCGAATGCGCCGTAAAACGCCGCAAGAAACCATGGATAGCCGGGGGTACGGAGCGTGTGCGGCAAAAATGGCGGAACTGAACTTTCAGAAAACCCATTCCCCGATGCAATGTTTTTTGCCAACGCCACATACTGACTCCCGTCAACCCACGCAAGGCCATGGTATTCTCCGAGCGTAAAGTACAAGTATCCGAAAATAGCAAGCCGGAAAATGAGGGCAATGAAAAAAACTGCCGCGACAAGGCGGTGAGTTGAGGAATCGGGAAAAAATGAAGAAAAATACCGTGACACCAAAATCTTTACTGTTCGAGTTTGTCGAGAACTTTACTTTAAGATCAACTTCTCGATTCGGCCCGAAGAATAACAGTCAGGAAAGAAATAAAATTCAGAACAGACGATCTTTCCAC
>MHQO01000047.1:0-1082 GCA_001820675.1 Candidatus Sungbacteria bacterium RIFCSPLOWO2_01_FULL_47_10 | reverse complement strand
TCGGTTACGATCTCAAGCGCCAGATGATACCGAAACAGGCGAGTGCCGCGCGAGCGAATCCAGTCGATCATTTCCTGTAATCCCCGGTCAAGCGTGTATGTGGTCTTATAGCCGAGCATTTCGCGTGATTTGTCAGCAGAACATGATGCATGCTTCACCTCCATGGGGCGGTCCCCGACGTATGTCGGCCGCAACGGTTTAAAATCCAAGAGGCGCGCAATCCGTGATGCAAGTTCGTTTACCGTGATAAATTCCTCATCCGGCCCGACGTTGATTGCGTGTCCAACCACGTGCGGCTCAAATGCCATTTTGATCATCGGATCCACAACATCGGAAACATATGAGAATGCCCTCCGCTGTTCCCCGTCTCCATAAATAATCGGCTGGCGACCTTGGAGCATCAGGTTAATCATGATGGAAGCAACATTCCGATAGGGATCGTCGTATTTTTGGCGAGGGCCGATGATGTTGTGTGGAACTGCGTGAACGTATTCCATACCATGCGCAGCACATAAACTCTCTGTCGCAAGCTCTGCCGCATATTTTGCGATTCCATACGGATCTTTTGGCTTCGGAAGCATATCTTCGGTAAACGGAAGCGTCTCCTGCTCGCCGTATCGCGCCATGCTTGAACAAAATACAACCCGCTTTACATTATTCATAACCGCGGCACTTACCGTTGCAATGGTGGAATTATATGTGTGGTCGGTAATAAGGTTCGGCGAAAAAACAGAAAGACCCTCGTGGGGCGCTGCGGCGCAATGGTATACGATATCACTCCCCCTCATAAGTGATTTCATTTTTTCGTAGTCGCGCGCATCCGCTTTATAAAATTCAACTCCATTCGGAATGTTATCCTCATATCCACCGAGCATATTATCAACCCCAACGACCGCATGCCCATCACGAAGAAGCCGCTCCGACAAGTGGCTTCCCAAAAAACCGGCAACACCCGTTAAAAATACTTTTGCCATACTTGATAATAGTAAAGAAACAAGGTTGGGATGTCAATTTTTTCTATATCATTCTATATCATTTTTTATATCATTTTTCCATATAAGCTTGACATCCGGTATTAAATT
>MHQO01000046.1:4141-7770 GCA_001820675.1 Candidatus Sungbacteria bacterium RIFCSPLOWO2_01_FULL_47_10 | reverse complement strand
GTATTTACGGAAAAATGTATTTGCCCGTATTTTACTTCGGGCCGCGGAGACAACAGAATGACCGAAAAATATACATTGGGAATATATTCTTCCTTCACGCGGAATACAAAATTGTTAAGGCCCGCATTCATATCGATGATTGAATACTCAAATATCTTCCCTCGCTCAATGGCCACAAGCGCTTGTGCCGATTCAAACGGCGATTTGATGATGACGGAAACGTCATCCCCCGCGCGCACCTGATTTTTCTCAACCGCAAGGTCGAGCGTTTCGTTGTTGGTCGGACGTACCCGCACCTTGCCCGATCCGTACACATAAAAATCAACCACGGACCGTATCGGATTTCCGCGCGAGTCAACGGTCGAAATTACAATTTCGAATTCACCTTCCGTGCCGGTTGTTAGTTTCCGGCTGAAATTTCCGTTCGCGTCGGTCCGTGCGGAAAAGCTCTCTATCGGCTCGATTTTCTTTTCCGATTTCCAGTAGTATCTGCCGTCAACTTCCTGACGCCTGAACGATTCCCAAGAAATTTTATGTATCTCAACACGGATATTTCCCGCGGAAATTTCTTTGCCTTGCGTATCGACTGTTTTTATACGAAGAAGGTTTGGTTCATCCGTGCCGAAGAAACGTTTCTCGAGATTAATGCCGGCATACAATTCTCCCCGATGCACGATGAATGATTTTTCTTGCGAAACGGATTGTCCGGTTGAATTTTTAACCGTGATGCGTACGACAAAAATCTTGCTTGCGTTCCGGGCGTCTTCTTTGAAGAATGCGTCGAAATCAATATGTTCCTCAATTTTTCCTCTTCCGTCGGCGTCAAGAACTGTTTTTCCGCGAAGAATAAACGCATCCCCATACGGCATGGTATATGAATAATACCAGCCGGATCCGAACTGGAAATATCCGTCGCGGTACCGATCGAAATAATAATTTTGGGAAATGATGCTGTATTCCACCTCTCCCCCCTCCACCGGAACCCCGAAATAATAGTGCGCGTCGACGTCAAGCCGCATGGTATCTCCGGCCACATATTCATCCTTCTTGCTCGTAAGTTTGATTTTAAAAGGAGAAGGCACATATTCCTCCACATCGATATACGCAATACCTCCGAGCGCCTGAATCCGGTATGTTCCCAATGGCGCGTTCGAATCAAGTCGAAACGATGTCTGGAATGTTCCGTAATCATTCACATCCAGGTCCTGCTTCAGAACAGATTCGTTTTTACTGTTAAAAATTTCAACATGGGCTTTTTGGGAATTATATATTTCATACTCTCCATCATAGCCAATACGGTATAACCCCTTGATAAAAACCTCTTGTCCGGGGCGATAGATCGGTCTGTCGGTGTATAGATACGTTCGTTCCGCAGAACGTGCCGGTGCGGCCCATCGGAATTTATCAAAAAGGCTCGAAATAATTGCGGTGTCGTTTTCTTTCGTCACGATTGCGGCATCAGAATCAGACGTAGCGGATGTTCGCGCGACGCCGTTCATATCTGTCAGACCGGATGCGACCTGATGAAGCCCTTTGGTATCACGCAAATAGAGATCGACACGCGCTCCGGCAACAGGAGCAAGATCCCCGAAACGCGTTACCCAGTATAAATTACCGCCGGATGCTTGAAGAGCGTCTTTGGTGACCGAATCGAATTTATCAATCGAAGCTTCCTGTTCGATTCTTTTTTCCTGCACAGCAAGGTTTGTCACAGACACGAACGTCCTCTCATAAATGGGTTTGCCGGATATATAACGTTGGGTCCGGTAATCGTACTGTTCTTCGCGATATTCCGGGTGTCCGAATGAAAGGATGTAATGCCCGAGAGGATTCGGGATATAATCTGAAACACTGACCTGAAAATAATTTCTTGTCCAATACGTTTTTGGAAGTTCAATCTGCTTTATGATCGATCGGATGCATGAAAGATTTTCACCGGGAACCGTCTGATCCGGGTGGCCGCCATAATCAAGATATTTTAGCATCGTAATGGCGCTTACCTCGCAGATGTGAAGATTCACATACTCGAGATTTTCGACGGCATACGTAAGTTTTGTCCGATCCGGCGAGGTAACATTATATTGCTTCTGCAGCTGGCTAAACCGCCGGTACATCCGGTCAACCGCCCCACTTTTGAATTCAATGGTTTGTTGGGTCGTCTGGCCAAAATCATCCCCGACATTGAGCGTTATGCGATAAGAACTTTCGGGAACAAGTCCGTACTGAATCGTATTTTCAAACTCGCCGATTGCGCACGGCGAAATTGGGTTTCCCGGACCAACACGAAACGGATGATACCAGTTCCACATTCCGACGCTTTTATTCGAGATGATTTGTTCTTTAAAATTTTCCTCATGTGCGGGCACAAGCGGATTGGTAGAACATATTTTTAATTCGGTAAGTTTTCCGCCAGAGTCTCCTCCCCGCGGAACTGTTTTTGTAATGCGCAGGGACGGATAAATCGTAATATTCTTCGTTATTTTTTCCGAATTCAGCACGAGTCCCGAACTATTTATGATTTTCTGGAATTCAATCGGAACATTTTCCCCGATTTCGAATCCCTCCGGATTAAACTGAAGATACAAACGTGTTGAATCTCGTTCTTTTTCGCATTCGCTCCCTACCCGAATTTGGTTTCCGTCCTCGTCGGTGCGGCACTTCTCGCCGTACTCAACCGTACGGAGATTTTTTGCGATAATGCGGGAATTGTCCTTGTCGATTTCCTCATAAAATTGCACCCCCAATCTTCCTTCAGGGTCAAATAAGTCCGGCTCGGCATATTTGGACCGGGGAGAATCCGCGCTCATTCCCGAAATCAACTCCGGCACGTGAAAGAAAACGCTTCGTGCTTCGGAAAGTTCACTATCGCCCTCTGCGGGAAATGCGCGGGAAATTGTGAACTGGTAGTCCGTATCAAAATCCCAAAACTTCTCTCTGCCATGGCTGTCATGCGCTCCGTATATCTCAATAACAGACCGATCGAGATATTCTTTTGTTGTTCCCGAGGATTCATCATATACGCCCCTCCTGCCGTATTCCGCAACGAATAAAACAGCGGTATTCGTTTTGGCGTTCAGTACCGAGATAAATAATTTTGTCCGTTCGAGATTAACCGGCTGGTTGAACCGGATGCGAACGGGCTCTGAAAAAAGAGTCGGTCCGTCGTGGTGGATACGCGGCCCGTCATATCGTAACGGGCGCGTCGTAAATGAATGCGTAAAACCCGGCACCGAAAGCCCGTCCATCGAAACAAAGCCCTCACGCACCGTTACCGTATATCGCGTGGAACGAAATAATCGTTTTTCGGGAATAAACTGGAGATTCCGCGTGGTAATCCACTTGAATGTTCCGGGTGTGTCCGGACTGATCTCGACCGGAATATCAGTATCCGAAAGCGCATCAAGCGTCGTAAGAGGAACCATTGGCCGGTTGAACACGATGGTGATATCGGATGTTTCCGGCGATTCGGAATCCGCGGCTGGAAATACGGAAATTACGGCCGGATCGTCGTCGGCATAAAAATCTTTTTGCAATTTTGTCCCTCCGTGGTCCAGGAGAACCGTGTAGTATGTTCCGATATCAAGTTTCGCGCCCGGCCGGAAGACAAGCTCATGGTCTCGTGCGCCATC
>MHQO01000046.1:1649-4124 GCA_001820675.1 Candidatus Sungbacteria bacterium RIFCSPLOWO2_01_FULL_47_10 | reverse complement strand
GCGGCGGATCAAATGTTATACTCCCCCTTGCTTCGGCTGAATGTATCGAAATGCCGGGAGGAAGGCGCACGACAATCGGAGCGCTTCTTGAAATTTTATCCTGAACAAGCGTAGCAATCTGGCTGTATTCTCGCCGTGACGCCGGGGCGGGCAGGAACGAGTCACCCGAATAAATTAAAAAACCGCCAATTGCAAGGAGGGCGGCGCCACCGACGCATACTTCCCATGTCTTGATATGAAAATGGCGATGGGATTCGGCCCCGGGCAATGAGTCCCCGGACGAAATTTGGCCGTGAAAGTGATTGTTGTTGTCATTCATGGGGTTATCTTCAGTATACATCATATATGTACGATATGTAATTACGTAACACCTTCGTCCCGTGCGCTCATGACAAATCGCGTTCAATATCCTTCCGCACCGCCAGCATTCCCCTTTTCTTTGTTTTTTTCTATAATAGTCACTTTAAATTTATCCCTGTCCCGAATCTCGCGGACTGACGAGTGCTCAAGCGCATCCGCATATTCCCGTTCAATTCTTGTTGACGGAATATCCCCCTTCCCCCCGTATCGGGACGGATATATTCGCGCCGTTCCTCCTTTTTTTAACACGCGTTCCACCTCTCGCATGAATGCACCCGCCTGTTCGCGCGATTCGGCATATAATGGCATAGAAAAAAAACAAATCACCATATCAAAACTCTCATCGCGAAAGGGAAGTTTCTCGGCCCTTCCCGCGACAAGCTCGCCCGTGAGCCCGGACCCGCCAACGCGACCCAATGCCTCTTTCACTTTCACAAAATCTTTCTCGTCGTACCGATTCTTATATAAGTTCTCCCGTGCGTGTTGCGGAAGCGAATAAAAATAATCGAACGGGACCACATCCGCCCGCAATCGTTCTTTTTTGATATCTTCGGCACATTGATTCAAGCCCGACCCGATATCCAATATCTTCTTTCCGGCAAGATCATCCCGCGTTAATTCAAGAAATTTTAAATACTCGTCCAGCCCCCTGCCGGATGGAGGAAATTCCTTCCACGGGTTAAATGTTTCAGCCATAGAGAAGTGCAATTAAGTGATTCGTTTGCCCTGCATGCTACTTTTTCTTGAAGCGATACCGGTCCGAAAATTTATCATCAAGTTCAAGCTCCGGCAAATCCTTCGAAATCATTCTTTGAAAAAAACGTCTCCGCGATCGTAATGCGTTTCTGAACTCGTCTTTTTTAATCGGAAAATTCTTCCGCGCGAATGTTTTGTAAAGTTCGAATATGTCACGGCCCTTATATTGTTCTTTAATTTCTTCCCGCGAAAACGGATTTTTGGGCAACGCGAGTATCGCGTTGATGCACGTATCGACTTCATGAGAGGAAAAGTTCGTATCTGCTGGCAGAAATTCAATACCGTCAACGGAAACATCCGCGCGGGAACGAACGGAGTCAAGAAAAGCCGAAAGCGTGTCGGTTAATTTCTTTCGCCCCCCCTGACTTAAATGAGTGATCGCATATTCGTATTCTTCGGTTTTAAAATTGATACCGTAGTAATTTTCCCCCGGATTTTCCCAAAGAGTGAATATGTATCGCAATCCGTCAATGACCCGAAGGAGCATAAATCGGTGAAATTTTTCATTGCCAAAACCGGGTTGAAGATAGTGAACAATAACATTCTCACGCAAGGGCGGCGGCTTGAGAAAGTCGTATTTTCCCTCCACATCGACGATTTGAAATCGTGACGGGCCCTTGTCATGATTCTCCATGTGCGCGCCCTGCTCCATAAAATCGTTTAAAAAAAAACATTCTAACATTCTGCAGAATGTTAGAATGTTTTCATGAATGTGATAAACGCCTTGCCGTACGGCGAAAGTGAGTGCATTACTTCGCGCCCACGATATTTCTTGTTGAGAAGCCCGGCGTGAACAAGCGAGCGCGTATGCTGAGAAATGGTTTTGAAATTTCCATCAAGACGCCTGCTGATTTCCTCAACCGTAATTCCTTCATGTCTTTGAACAATATCCAGAATAGCGATTCGCCAGTGGTTGGCGGCGCCTTTAAAATATCGCTCCAATTGTTTCGGCGTTTTCATATGGCTTTATCATATCACAATCTTAGACACATTCCAACATTCTGCAGAATGTTGGAATGTGTCTTGGGTGTGCATTCCTCATATGCGTTTCCGCAACCGTGCGGATTTTGGCGTAATCTCAAGCAGTTCGTCCTCGGCCATGATTTCAAGCCCCCGTTCGATGGATAATTCATACGGAGGAGTCAGCTGGATCGCCTCGTCAGAAGCCGCGGCGCGAATGTTGGTAAGCTCTTTTCCTTTGGTCGGATTTACGCGCATTTCTTCCCCCTTGGATGTATTTCCGATTACCATTCCCGCGTAAACTTCGACTCCGGGTCCGATATAGAGCGTCCCTCGATCCTGCAGGCCCCAAAGTGAAAATCCCGAGGATTTTCCGGAAGCCATCGATGTCATCGACCC
>MHQO01000046.1:0-1599 GCA_001820675.1 Candidatus Sungbacteria bacterium RIFCSPLOWO2_01_FULL_47_10 | reverse complement strand
GAATCCGATAAATCGCGATGACAGGATCCCCTCTCCCTTGGTGTCGATCACGAATTGATTCCGATAGCCCAGGAGGCCTCGCGTCGGTCCCTCCAAAAAAAGGCGGATTGATCCGGCGTGATGAATGATATTTTTTAGGGTAATGCCTCGCATTCCAAGCTTTTCGATTATGATCCCCTGAAATTCCGAAGGGGTGTCGATAACGACTTCTTCAAACGGTTCGAGTTTCTGTCCTCCTTCCTCCCGAATGATAACCCGCGGCTGAGAAACCTGCACTTCATATCCGGCCCGGCGCATATTTTCAAGGAGGATTGCGATATGAAATTCTCCCCTGCCGTACACCGTAAACGCATCCGATGATTTGAAATCAATATTCAGTCCGACATTCACTTCAAGCTCCCGTTCGAGGTATTCGCGGATTTGGCGCGATGTTACGAATTTTCCTTCACGCCCCGCAAACGGAGAATTATTCACCAAAAACATCAAGGAAATCGTCGGCTCATCGATTCGTATCGCGGGAAGCGGTTCGCCATCCGCGTCCTCCGCAACCGTCTCGCCGATGAATATATCCGGCAGTCCAGCAATCATAACAATATCGCCGGACTCAGCTTTTTCCGTCTCGACTTTTTTCAGTCCTTCAAACGTATAGATTTTCCTGATTTTTCCCGCGCGAGTTTCTTTTCCTTCATGAAGTATGGAAACACTCATTCCGTTCCGCAGAACACCTTCATATATCCTTCCGACAGCAAGTCGCCCTAAAAAATTATCGTACCCAAGATTGAACGGCTGAAACCGCAACGGCTTCTTTGAAGAATCACCGGACGACGCCGAAGAAACATGCTCGAGGATGCAATCAAGCAGGGGGTTTAAATTGTCGGATTCGTCCGATAGGTTTCGTTTTGCGATTCCATCCCTTCCGTTCGCATACACTACTGGAAACGAGGATTGTTCGTCATCCGCTCCGAGTTCCAAAAAAAGTTCAAGCACCTGCTCTTCTGCGCGATGGGGATCTGCCGCGGATTTATCGATTTTATTCATGACGACTATCGGCTTGAGGCCAAGTTCAAGTGATTTCTTCAACACAAAGCGCGTCTGCGGCATCGGGCCCTCTTGCGCATCAACAACCAAAAGCACGGAATCAATAGAGCGCAATACCCGCTCGACTTCCGACCCGAAATCCGCATGCCCGGGCGTATCGACAATATTAATTTTGGTGCCCTTATAGACGATTGAAGCGTTCTTCGAATAAATCGTAATGCCGCGCTCCTGTTCAAGCGCGTTTGAATCCATCGTGATCCCCTCGGTGATCGCGCCGGTTTGGCGCATCATGGCGTCCGTCAAAGACGTCTTTCCGTGATCCACATGGGCGATAATTGCGATATTCCGTATTTCCATAAAAAAATGGGCCAATGGCCACGCTATTCACAATACTACAATAAAATATTGATAACGTCAATTATTTTTATGATCGTGTTAGGCCACAGCCAAAAGTGCAGTTCGCAAAAGCCAAAAGTGCAGTGATGGCATAGACTGAGAAAGATTATTCATTAATCTTTTTCACATCTTGAGAAAGATTATTCATTAATCTTTTTCACATCT
>MHQO01000045.1:6309-6672 GCA_001820675.1 Candidatus Sungbacteria bacterium RIFCSPLOWO2_01_FULL_47_10 | reverse complement strand
GCTCGTAATAAAAATCTACGTTTTCATAATACTTCCGGCCGGGGTAGGAGAACGGATGCCAAAATTGAACGAAACAGAAGGGACATTCAAACAGTGACCATTGGTCATTGTTTTGTTTATAATTTTGAATAAATCGGAATTGCCGCCGGTGTTCCTGATATGTTTCGCATACAGGGCACTGGTTCGGCGGTTTGCGATACGGTATGCGGGAGTGAAGTGACGACATGATTTTGTCTGGGATTGCGCGCTATACATTACTGATACATATAAGATGGGTTAGGTGGTGGACAAGGCCGTCCCTTCTGGCTATGCGTCTCCGAATTGCGTTTTAATGTGTGTTTCTAACGACATGCGCGGCCGCCA
>MHQO01000045.1:0-6187 GCA_001820675.1 Candidatus Sungbacteria bacterium RIFCSPLOWO2_01_FULL_47_10 | reverse complement strand
CTGAAATTTTTTTTGCCTGTTCCACTGCCAGTTGCGCAATTTGGTTGAAAGAATGTGATCTGCCGCTCGCGATGTTATACACCCCCGGTTGCGCAAAACGCGCCTGCCAGATTGCTTCAACCACATCATCGATACACACCCAATCCATGGCACGATCTCCGTCTTCTTCCACGATAATGTCTTCTCCGCGTGCGCATGCCCGAATTACACGCGCCACAAAGTAGTTATACCGGCGGTGACGCATGTCGGAAGGATGTTCCGTTCCATACGGAGTAAACAAGCGAAGCACGCGAACCGGAACATCGTTATGTATCAAATTCATCGCAACCGTTTCGACTGCGCGTTTTGCAACCCCGCGCGGGCTTTTTGGGCGGAGCGGGTGGTCTTCGGCCATGGGTGTTCCTGGTTTAAGATTGGTCCCGTACACATCCGCGGAGGAAATATGAATGAGCGGCACGTTTGACCGGACGCAGGCTTTCATGATGTTTATCGATCCGATCGCGTCAACGTCCATTATGTGTTTAATATTATGCCACCCATGGTGAATTTCCGGCGTTCCGGCAACATTAATGACAAAATCTTTTCCGCGAACCGCGTCGGAAATCTGTTCAAAATTCCGCACATCGTGCCCGGCGCTTCGACTAAATCCGAATACCGCCGTTTCCGGAGAAAAGGTTGAAATGTGGCGTTTCAGATGGGCGCCGATAAATCCGGTATCGCCGACAATAAGAATTGATGAGGAGTGCGCGTTCATACACGAGATAAGACTTATACAAGAGCATTGTATCATGTCTTCGTGTCTTTTTCCAGTACATTGCGTATAATGTATATCGTGTGACAAATCCCGCCCCTGGCGTAAGAATATGCGCACGAACGGCGGATTCATAACGAATTTTTTATATATGACGGACAACGCTATTTTAGAAATACGGAATCTGACAAAAATATACGGAACACTTCGCGCTGTTGACGGCGTTTCGTTTTCTATCGCAAGAAAGGAAATAATCGGGCTTCTCGGCCCGAATGGCGCCGGCAAAACTTCGATTATCAACATGGTTGCGGGGCTTCTGATGCCGGATGGGGGAGAGATAAAAATATTCGGCATGAATCTTTCCGAACGCCGGCGGGACATCATGCCGCGCATGAATTTTGCCGCGGCATATGCCCAGCTTCCGGGAAACTTGCGCGTGGAGGAAAATCTTCTTATTTACGCATTGCTCTACGGCGTCGGGAATCCTGACACGACCGTGCGTTCCCTGTTGCATGAATTTGATCTTGAAGAATTTGCCGAGACGCGTACCGGACTTTTGTCGTCGGGGGAACAGTCGCGCGTCGTTCTCGCGAAAGCCCTTATAAGTTCTCCAAAACTTTTGCTTCTTGATGAGCCGACTGCCTCGCTTGATCCTGAGACGGCGCATCGCATGCGCGATAAAATTAAAAATTATGTTTCGAAAAACGAAAGCGCGGTTTTGTGGACGTCGCATCACATGAACGAAATTGAGGATGTGTGCTCGCGTGTATTGTTCATTTCTCACGGGAAAGTTATTCTTGACGGCAAACCGGCGGATCTTGTGAACCGGTTCAAAAAAAAGAACCTGGAAGAACTGTTTATTATGATCGCGCGGGAACCATTATCAGTTCATCCGGCGAATTGCGGGTAGGAACGAATTGCGGACGCACCGCATTCATGCACTCGCGATTCGTTGTTGTTCATAATTTCCAGAAAACAAATGTCTTTTCAAAGAATTTATGCAATTTTTCTCCGTCAGTTTTTTTTGCTGCGGCGCAGTCCTTCGCGCATTATGGGGGTTTTTTATTGGTCGCTTCTTGAAGTGTTTATCTGGGGCCTGATCAGCAGGTATCTTCATTCGGTCGGCGGTGAGACGTTTGGTTTTGTTACCGTACTTGTCGGGGCCGTGATTTTTTGGAATTTTTTCACCCGCACCATGAACGGAATTTCAGTGTCGTTTCTTGAGGACGTGTGGTCGCGGAATCTGATAAATCTTTTTTCCTCTCCGCTGACAATCGGGGAGTATGCGGCAGGCCTTATCGTCACCAGCATCGTTCATACGGTATTCTCGATTGCGGGAATGGTCGCGATGGCATGGCTCTTTTTTTCATATAATATTTTTTTGTTCGGTTTTTTTCTTATTCCGTTTGTTTTTTTGCTTTTTTTGTTCGGATGGACTATCGGAATTTTTGCAACCGCTTTCATATTACGGTTCGGACCTGCGGTGGAGATTCTGGTCTGGTCCGCCCCCGCTCTTATTATGCCGTTTGCGGCGGTTTTTTATCCTGTCGAAGCCCTTCCGGGCGCGTTTCGGCCGATTTCGTATCTTATCCCCATTTCATATGTTTTTGAAGGAATGCGCCGAGCGGCAATCGGCGGAACATTCGATGTCCGTTTTTTTATCATCGCCCTCGTTCTCTCTGTTTTCTATTTTGCGGGAGCAATTTTTGTCTTCATAAAAATGTATCACATCGTGCTCAAGAGAGGATTATTTACGCGGTTTATGACGGAATAGATTTCTCGAATCATCCGCGATTTGAATCAGAAAGCAATGAAGAGGCAAAAAAGATGCGAGTGAAGATGTAACATTCGGTGGATATCGTCATGCAACGAGGAGTCGCAACATTTACCCTAAGACCTTTTGCAAAATAAGCATTATGACGTTATTGCCTGAGCCGAGTCGAAGGCATACCTTAAGAAATCGTAGTAAAAGGTAGCCCTTCGACTCCGCCATCGCTCCGCTCATGGAATAAAATTCTGCTAAACCGTTATTTTGCAAAAGGTCTTAAGATTTCAAATGATAAAATATGTTTAAGAACGCCGTTTATTGGATTGCTTTCATTTCCGTCTGCACCGGCCTTATTGGCGCTCTGCTTATTTTGAAAATCGTGCGATCCGGCGGCGATGAAATTGATATGGCAAATCGCGGCGCGCACATAGAAATCTCGGTCGGGAATTCCCGGGTTGTCGCGGACATGGCCGCAACGCCGGAGGCAAAATCACTCGGGCTTTCAGGAAGAGAATATCTCGGAAGCGACGAGGGAATGTTTTTTTTGTTTGAAAGCCCAGGCCTATATTCGTTCTGGATGAAAGACATGAAATTCTCGATTGATATCATCTGGATCGACGAAGGATTCACCGTGGCCGACATTACGCGAAACGCTTCCCCCGAATCGTTCCCGAAGTCGTTTTATCCGTCACGTCTCGTTCAATACGTTCTCGAAGTTCCCGCAGGATGGGCTTTTCGGCATGGTATTGGCATTGGGGATGCGGTCACCGTGCCGCTCCGTGATCAATTAAGGTAGAAAATCGGTTTTTCCACGTTTCTTCTATGACGAATACGTTTCGAATTATTGTCATTGGGGGTATTGTTCTGATTCTCGCCGTTTTATTCGGAGCAACCCATGTTGATGTCGGCTCCGACAGATTCATCGTGCCTCCCGATGTCGTCGTTTCTCCGAGCGAAGTATATCTGGCGGAACCGAACCCGATATTTGACGGTGAAGGCGGAGATGCGGCGATTGACGGTTTGGTCGATCGGGTGCGGGATGGAGTTAAAAATGCTGAAGTTCCGGCAGAGCCCCTTCGTATCGAAAAAGAATCCCCGAGTTCATATGTGTCGTGGCCGGGGATTGTCGCGTTCACAAATTCCGCCCGTCGCGAACACGGCCTCGCGCCGCTCCGGACGAACGAAAAATTGAAAGCCGCGGCCGAGGTGAAGGTATATGATATGTTCGCGAGCGGATATTTCGCGCATTCCTCGCCTTCAGGCGCCAAGGTTGGGGATCTGGTCGAGCAGAAGTCGTATGGCTATATTGTGGTGGGTGAAAATCTGGCGATGGGAAATTTTGAAAATGACGAAGAGCTGGTTGACGGTTGGATGGCAAGCCCCGGGCATCGTGCGAATATCCTCAATCCGAGGTTTCAGGAAATCGGCGCTGCGGTCCGCGAGGGCATGTATGAGGGAAGGCGCACGTGGATGGCGGTTCAAATATTCGGGCTTCCGTTATCCGCCTGCGCTTCGCCGGATGGGGAGATATTGGGAACCATCGAAAGCAATAAAGTTGAACTGGCGAACATGCGGAAAAAACTTGACGTCGAACGGAGCGAAATTGATGGGATGACGCCGAAAAACGGAAGCGCATATACGGAAAAGATTGAATCGTATAATATTCATGTGGGGGAATACAACATATTGGTTGACGAGACAAAAGAACTCATTGACCGATATAATGTTCAGGTGAATGAATTTAACGAATGCGCGGAAGGATAAAGCGCCTCCGGACAAAGAATCATTCGGAAAATCGTATGGTTTACCGTATGATTTTCCGTACGATTCTTTTTTTGACCGTAGTCCCCAAGCGAGATAAGCCCCGCGCGCGGCGCATGTTTTTAAGCCAGTGAAAATCATTCATCGTGAAAAAATAAATCGCACAATGCAAATATTCCATGTGCGAAACGCGAAATACGCATATATTCTTGCCGTCATACTTTTTGTTGCGGCGATAGTGCGATTCGTGAATATCCAATCCGGGGACCCGATCGGGGACGAGGTGCTGTATTCGTTCCGCGCAATCGGCATGATGGATTTTGACGAAGCTGAATTTCAGACCACCCCGCGCGAGTGGTTTGATCCGGAGGTTCCGTGGTGGACTTATTTTTCGTTTCACGACCATCCGCCGCTTGTTTTTTTCGTTCAGCACGTATTTATATCCGCGTTTGGCGAGACAGTGTTTGCGTTTCGCTTGCCTTCGGCAATCTTCGGGGTTCTTTCAGTTTTTCTCATATATCGCATCGGCGCAATGCTTTTTTCACCGACTGCCGGTCTTGCGTCGGCCGCGGTTCTTGCCGTAACGGCAAATCATGTGTTTATATCCCGCGTCGGTCTTCAGGAGTCATATGTTATTTTTTTTATGCTCCTCGCGTATTATTTTTTTCTCGCATCGTTGCGGGATGAAAAAAAACTTTTGCATCTCGGGTTTGCTCTCGGCCTTTGTTTGCTGACGAAATATACATCCATGATTCTTCTGCCGCGATATATTTATCAAGAATGCGCAAGACCGTTCGCTTGATGCGGCGCGGCGCGAGGGATTTATTCCGTACCCCGCCCTTTTTATATACGACGGCAATATGCTGAACGGGCCGCAGGTGTGGATTCTTGATCGCCTTCAGATATACCACGGATGGCCCGTCATTAAAACGGATGCGTATATTTCGATTCTTGAAGAGAGAGGCCCCGATTATTTTGAGAAATCCGGATTCGAATCCTTTTATTTTATTCGCCAGTCGGAAATCATGCCCATAAAGTCAGCGGAGCGGCTGACTTCGGCAGGAGCTGGTTTTGAGACACAACTCATCGGAAGAGGGGCGGGGTTCGTATCGCTGGCGGACGGAAAAGGCAAAGAAGTTTTCAGGGCGTATCACTGGTCTGGCGGGTTTTAAAGGCGCTCGAAACCGTATATAATGTCATTGAGTCTAAGGATGTCGTGTTTCTTTCATTATGAAAAAGAAGTTGTTATTTATGGTCGCGTGCATATTCCTTCTTTTTGCGGGATGGGGGGCGTATGTCGGTATACGGAATTTTCGTGGTATTGCGCCAGCAATTCTGAATCCGCCCGAAGATATCGCGGGGCTTATTGAAGAGAAATCGGGCAAAGATCCGCTGAACATGACCGGCTTTCCGCTTCGCCTCCCCGAACGGTTTTCCATGTCGGTGTTTGCCCGGGACCTGGACGCGCCGCGCGTTCTGGTTCGCGATCCGAACGGTGTTATGCTCGCAAGCGTTCCATCCAAAGGACGGATTGTAGCGCTTCCGGATCGTGATAGCGACGGCGCGGCGGATGAGGTAGAGCCCGTTCTTGACGGACTTGAGCGCCCCCACGGCATGGCGTTTCGGTGCGGGGAGTCGTGTTCTTTTTTTGTCGCGGAGGAGGGGAGTGTTTCCGAATATGATTACGATGCAAATATGCTGAAAGCCGTGAATCGAAGAAAACTGGTTGACCTTCCCGATGACGGCGGCCACTTCACGCGCACCCTGCTTTTTCTGCCATACCCGAACGAAGACATTCTTTTGATTTCTGTCGGTTCCTCCTGCAATGTCTGCGCGGAGAAAGACGAACGCCGGGCAAAAATTCTTGCGTATGATTTGAATAGCGGCTCGCTTGCTCCGTACGCTTC
>MHQO01000044.1:1511-6142 GCA_001820675.1 Candidatus Sungbacteria bacterium RIFCSPLOWO2_01_FULL_47_10 | reverse complement strand
AAATCCGATTTCGTGGTGCTCGCCTCGCGCCCAAGTCTCGGAAAAACGTCCCTTGCCCTGAATATCGCAAAAAACGTCGCAATCAAAGAAAAAAAGGCCGTCGGAGTGTTTTCGCTTGAAATGTCAAGGGAACAGCTCACCGACCGGCTTCTTGCTTCCGAAGCGAATGTCGATCTCTGGAAACTGCGGACCGGCCGCCTTTCCGACGAGGGCGAGGAAAATGACTTTACGCGTATCAGGGACGCAATGGATTCGTTGAGCGAAGCCCCGCTTTATATTGACGATGTTCCCTCCCCGACAGTCATGCAGCTTCGCACCATGGCGCGTCGCCTCCAGGCGGAACATGATATAGCGCTTCTTGTTATTGATTACCTCCAACTCATAAAAAGCAATGACAGATCCGAATCGCGCGTGCAGGAGGTTTCCGAAATTTCGCGCTCGCTCAAGGCCCTTGCCAAAGAATTGAATATTCCCGTTCTTGCCCTCTCCCAGCTTTCGCGCGCGGTCGAGATGCGGACGGACGCAATGCCGAAACTCTCCGACCTCCGGGAATCAGGATCAATCGAGCAGGATGCTGACGTCGTTATGTTCATCTACCGCGAGGACAAGGCGAAGAAAAACAGCAACCGGAAAAATATCGCAGATATTCTCATTGAAAAACACAGAAACGGCCCGACTGGCAAAGTGGAGCTTTACTTCAATGACGAAACCGCGACATTCAGGTCGGTTGCGAAAAATTTTGACGGAGAACCGTTTTAAGTCACTAATCAATCTCAAATTATACTCGCGAATGGTTCGACAAGTTCACTACGGGCATTCGCGAAAAAATTAGCGAAGTGATTAGAGATAATTTGTATCCTAAACCAATCCAAAAATTAATTGAGCTCTTTATAAAATTTCCCGGAATCGGACCCAAGCAGGCGGCCCGATTTGCGTTTTATCTCCTGAAAGAGGATAAAAAGACTGTTTCGGATATTGCCGCTGTGATTGCGGAATTAAAGGAGGGGGTCGGATATTGCTCGCAGTGTTACCGGAGCGTCGAGTTCGGCAAAAAAGATTCGGGAAGCACCGATGACACACACATCTTGTGTGATTATTGCCGCGACAAAAACCGCGATTCACACATCGTCATGGTCGTCGAAAAAGAGCAGGACATCGGGCCGGTAGAGAGGACTAAAAAATTCAACGGCCTCTATCATGTTCTCGGAGGAACGATCTCTCCGCTTGATTCAGCCGGTCCTGCAAAACTGCACATCAAGGAACTCTTTGAACGCACAAAAAAGCTTCTCAATGCCAAAAAACCCGCGGAAATCATCCTCGCGACAAATCCGACAACCGAAGGGGATACGACCGCACTCTATATTGAACGGGTGCTCAAGCCCCTTTCAGTCAGCATCTCACGCCTCGGCCGCGGCCTTTCTCTCGGATCGGAACTCGAATACGCCGACCAAACAACCGTTTCTGCCGCATTGACAAATAGAAAGTAACAAAATATACTCTACATCAGTATCCTTTAAAACAAACGAGGGCCATGTGCCGCTCCATCACCTATTTTTCTTGGGTTTCGCACTTAATGCCGTTGGAATGGTATTTACATATCTGCCCATATTAACAAATCCTATTGCGCCAGAAAATCTGTACTGGATCGGAGGAGCTTTTTGCGGCATAGGAGTGAGTGTCTTATCTACGGCCTTTTATAAACTTGAGGCGAAGAAGGATTCAAAAATAGTAACGAAAAAGGAGCAATAACGCTCCTCTTTTTCATTTTCGATTTCTTCATCATGTTTGTTCGCCGCGTTTATCCGTATAAATCCTTGTTTTCAGTCTGTCAAAAAACGGTTGTAATTGTTCCATCTGGCTTTCCGAACATCCCTCTTCCTCAATACTCTTTTTACACTCCGCAATCATCTCGTCCGCCCTTGCTCTTGTTTCGGACAGTTCCATATTTTCTTCAACCACAAGACGAAACAACCTTGTCAGCAGTATATTTAAATGCCCGGAGATTCTTGCATTCCGATACACTTCGTCCAGTATTGAATTATTTTTCAACGATCTGTGAAGATATATTCTGATAACGAAATATGCTACCGCAAGAAATATAACGAGCGAAACACCAAGCGCCCAATCCGTCATGTCACGTCCCCGAATCGAAACAATCAAGCTATGACAGAATATCAAGACTGAAGAAAAAAGTCAAAAAACAGGGTACATCACCCTGTTTTCAAAATTCATTTTTTAACATCCTCAATCTTGATTTCGGTAAAATGCTGACGGTGACCTTTTTTCTTGCGATACCTGGTTTTTGCATGATATCGGAATATGATCTTTTTTTTATCACGCGCGTGGCGGACTACTTTTGCGTTCACCTTTGTGCCGGATACAATGGGGGTTCCAACCGTAACGCTCGAATCGTCCGCGACCAACAGTGCGTCAAAATGCAAAGAATCGCCTTCTTTGATGTCGACTTTTTCGATCCTTACTGTTTGGCCCGGCCGGACCACATACTGTTTCCCGCCGGTTTTAATGACTGCAAATTGTGTCACGCTATTCAGTAAGTATTTAGTAACCAGTATTTAGCACTAAAACATGCGTATACTAACCACGGGCTATAAAATACAAAAAACTCTCAATGAGGCAACTCCTCAAGTGTAAAGCAAATATTTTATAGAGTCAAGATTAACCCTGTCGCCAACACAGCCGCTGTTTCCGACCGAAGAATTCGGGGGGCGAGCGATGCAATACTGAAACCGTGATTTTTCGCATATTCCCGTTCCTTTTCGCTAAAACCCCCTTCTGGCCCGATAAAAACATGCACCCGCTTCATGTCCTCTTTTTTGAGCGATAGCGGCTCGCCGTTAGGATCAAACAAAATTCTGGTTTCCCCTTCAGGCGCTCGGTCAACCGCATCCGGGAACTTCATCGACTCAAGAACCTCCGGAATGCGATCCTGGCCGCTTTGCTCTGTCGCTTCTTTTACAACCCGGAGAGCGCGATCCAAGTTGACGCCGGTTTTTACCGATCGCTCTGAAAGGAGTGGATGAAAAAACTTTACCCCCAACTCCGTCCCTTTCTCCAAGACCCAGTCAAACTTGTCTTTCTTAATCAGCGCTGAATATAAATGAACTTCACAGGAAGGGTCTTTGCTGTTTTGTATTCTCCTTGTAATTTTTCCCGAAACATATCGCGAAGAAATTTTGTCAATTTTCGTTACAACATCAAAACCGCCTCCATTGAAAAAAACCACATCCTCGCCCCGTTTTATCTTCAGGACGCGCGAAAGCTGATGCGCAATTGCTTCGCTCTCTAAAATAAAGATACCGGAATCAGGAATTTCTTTTTTAACAAAAAAACGATGCATAAGGTACCAAGACTATCCGTTTCAAACATTCTCATATTCTTAAGAATGTGAGAATGTTTTATCTTTTTATTTGAAAATCGCCTGCCGTGGCATTTTACCATGCGGCCCGATTGGCAAGGGTCCGCCTTGCACCTTTGTTACTGCTTTTGAATCACGAAATTCGCATGGGTCTGATAATCGGTATCCTGAATCGAAACCGCATATGGAGCCCCGGGGGGAAGCGCGCCAGCGGGCGCGTCATAGATCGTTCCATCAACCACGAGTTCATACACCACCGCAAGCCCGCCCCAAATGCATTGGCTCCCTTCGGGACATGGCGAATATATAAAATCCTTCACTTTTAACACCGTATTCGTCCCCTCTATGCGAATGCTCTCGTCTTTTTTCAGTGTAAACTCTTCACCGAGCATAACGGTTCTTTCGCCTTGCTTCGGTTCATTTTTGGAATTAGTTTTGTGCTCATTGGGAATCGGTACCACTACCGGCGGAGGAGCAGAATTCAACGGGGGCAACGACGGGGAATTTTCCGGGAGTGAAGGCAACAAGATTCCGCTGTTCAATAAAAAATATATTCCTACAGCCGCAAGAACCGCCATTCCAATGATGATCGCCGCCTGTGTGATGATTGGTTTATTCATGCTGGTCGGGTTTTTTAAAAAGTGTGCTTTCAAGAAGGATGCCTTCTGCCCAATATAATCCGGTGTTACCCCCGGGAAGAATATCATACGTGAATGCCTGCTGGTAGGGAACTTTTTTTGCGCGGACAATGCGTCCTCCGTCGAGCAAGTCACCCGTAGAAAGATCGCCGACAGCCCGTCCGTCTCCAACCGGATGTCCGGACGAAACAAATACTTCACGCCCGTCATCGAGAATGAGGTGGACAATTTCGTGCGACATCGGAACGAGTGTTTTTGCGATATCAACGATGGCGCGCGACTCTCTTTTTCCAAACTCGTTCATCGTCCAAACAATCATGCCACGCGCCAATTCCTCGACCGGAACCGCGCCGGAAGGCGTATCAATCCGAGTTCCTTCCGAAAGGCATATCGGGCATATTCGTTCATATCCTTTCAGCTGGCAAAAATACGGCGGCGGCGGATCGTCCTGGCGCGCAACAGGCGGGCCACACCCCTGAACGCACTCAAAGTCGGAAGGGCAAGTCAGGTCATCCGCGCCGTCGCACTCCCGGCCGATTGGCGCCGTGCATGTCCCCGCATAGCAAAGAAGGCCCGCAGTACAATCCGTGACAGAACTGCACCGACCTCCTTCTTTC
>MHQO01000044.1:0-1465 GCA_001820675.1 Candidatus Sungbacteria bacterium RIFCSPLOWO2_01_FULL_47_10 | reverse complement strand
TTGGAGAAACGGTTCCCACTCCCTGAATCGCCTCGCAACGATAGTGCGGTGATGGGCACTCCGTGTCAGATGTACAATTCCCACCGACCACGGGCTTTGGTGCGGGAGGAGGTGGAACAACTACGGTATCTTCCGGCTGATCAATTTCATAAAACCGCATCGTTTCGGAATCAAACAGGAGCCAAACGCTTTTTCCAACCGAAGGCGGCGTTGAAAAACTTTCCCCCTCGTTCCGGTCTGCATAATTTACGATTACCATGCCCCGTTCCCCCATTTCGGTCGTCTGCGGAGCAATACGGTCGCCCAAAAAATATGCTCTCGACCCGGTAAATCCCGATTCCGAATCAAGGGCGGCAACAATATAAAAAAAGATGCCGCTTCCGCCGGTATCCTGCGTCAAAAGGAAGGTAATATCTTCTCGCCCGTCTCCGTTAAAATCGTACCACGCCTCATTTCCGAAATAACGGGTTATAATCTTCGAAGCGGAACCGGGCGCTGTTTCAAGCTCCGACAACCCGTTCGCGAGGACGATATCGCGGCCGTTAATATTGTATGTTGCATCCTTATGGGTTCTTCCTTTTTGGGTGCCGTTTTCTTCCGTCTTATCCGTCGCAACACCGCCAAGAAACGAACCGAGCATGAAGAATCCAGCCGCCGTCAGCGCAATAATCAGGGCGAACGTGATGAGAAGAGATTTTTGTATGATTGTCATGAGCGTTTTACGAACGTAAATCCATCACAGTTTTAAATGATTTTATGCAACGCTGACCCGAGTATTGATAGCCCTCTCCAGTTCCCCAGGAACGTCGGTTCCAATCCGATAAACTCTCCCGCTCATATTCACTATTTGAACGGCGTCAAAACTTGAAACGTTAAAAATCCACATATACGGCCGAAACCACAATGCTCATTTGCGGCGCGGACTGTGAAAGGATTTGAACTATGGCTTGGGTTACGCTAAATCTTTTCTCTTGTCCTCAAATTCCTTTTTATCGATTTCACCCATGGCGTACCGCTCTTTCAAAACATCGAGCGCGGACTTGCCCTGAGTGGAATTGAAGGGTTTTCCGTGACCATGCGCATTGTTAGATTGACCCCTCATCCATTTGATAAGCGCGGCAATTCCCGCAATTATCAGGACCAACCAGAGAATCATAAAAATCAAGCCGAAACCGCCAAAACCAAAAGGCCCGAATCCAAAGTTCATCATATCTCCCCCCTGTCCTCCGTATCCTTGGCGGATAGGGAACATCATATTCATCATCGGCGTCCATCCTCCGCTTCCTGCGGGGAAGGCCGCCGAGGTATCGCAACCGGAGAGCCGTTTGCCCATAACAATATGGATTTGCTCTTCGCCTTCCTCGCCGTGCATCTGTATCATCATCGCGTTCATTGCCGCGTGCGAATCTCCGGCCATCTGCCCCATAAAGTATTCGCCGAGAACTCCGAATTGCTCATCGCTCAA
>MHQO01000043.1:17849-18832 GCA_001820675.1 Candidatus Sungbacteria bacterium RIFCSPLOWO2_01_FULL_47_10 | reverse complement strand
GGCAGCATACACCAAATTAAAAAAAGCGATCACGAGCGGGATCTCAAGAAGGGTCATACCGAGATTCTTTGCCCGTAAGATCAAAAAAGCGTCCGACGAATTGCCAAGCGTAAAAAGGATCGTGATCGCCAAAAAAATATAAAACGAGCGTGGAAGTTTCTGGCCGCTTGAGGACGCGATGATCGTCTCCGAGGTCCGCGTCTCGGGCTCTCTGACCTTCAGCACCAAAATGATCAGCGTGACCACCAAAGGGAGCGCCGCAAAAAGCAAAATGTAATGGTAGATGCGATCGCTTCCTTTTAAAAAATAGAGCAATGCGAACAGCAATAATGGCCCCACTACGGATCCCAGCGTATCGAGCATCCTGACAATACCGAAGCTTTTTCCTCTGGTTGTTTTTTCTGCAGAATCCGCGATCAGCACATCCTTTGCCGGATCTTTGATCCCCTTTCCGGCACCGTCCAAAAGGCGTAATCCCAAGATCGCGCCGCCGGACGTGATCACCGCCAGCAATGGCCGGCTGATCATGGAAAGAAAATAACCGATGAAAATGATCGGTTTTTGTTTTTTTAACTTGTCCGAAATAAATCCGGTAATGACCTTAAAAATATCCGCGCTTGCGGTTACGATCCCATCGGCAATGCCTACGAACGCCTTATCGAATCCCAATACCGATGTCAGATAAATAGGCAGGATCGGCGTAAAAATATCCTGGCTGACACCACCAAAAAAACTTAAAAGCCCGACAAAAAAAACATTTCGGTCTTTTGGCTTTTTGGGATCATGTTCCATAGCCAACGTACAGGATTTTTTACACGCGCAAATATTTGCGGATGGCAAGTTGTGAGGAAAGCACGCCGAGCACTAGCCCGACGACCGCGACCACGAAAGATATCTGCCACATGTTGGCGACATAATAATTAAAAATACTTAAACCCCCAAAAATACCTTCGGTGCGCGATCCGATCCACCAAATGCTCGGA
>MHQO01000043.1:14838-17830 GCA_001820675.1 Candidatus Sungbacteria bacterium RIFCSPLOWO2_01_FULL_47_10 | reverse complement strand
GCGCGAATTGTAAATGGCCAGGCGCACCGTATTGTACGCGATGATCACCGCGATCAACGCCAAAATACTCGCCGCTCCGAACCCGATCGCGCGGGCGTTGTTCAAGATCGAGGTCAATTTGTCGATCACCGCCTGATTTTGCCGATAGGTGATCTTTTGATTTCCTTTTTCATCGATATCAATAAGATCCTTATACGCGGGTTGTTCCAAAAATGAAGTGATGACATCATATTTGGACGGATCCTGCGCGCTTACCTCCAGGCTCGCGGAAAAAGGATTGTCATCGATCACCTCGATCGATTTTGCGATCACCTCTTCTCCTTTGTGCCGGTCCAGAAAACGCTTCAGTGCTTCAGCGCGCGATACATAGGCAACATCCTTTACCTCGGACATCGCCGTCAGCTTCGTTCTAATATCCAAAATGGCGCTTTCCGGGGCGGATTTTTTAAAATAGACGCTCACATCCACCTTTGATTGCAGGTCTTGAATGAATGTATTGAAAAAGACGCTCCCCATAAATACGGTAGCGAGCATCAAAAGTGACAAAGACATGACCAGCACGGTCGCTAGGCTCACGAGCCCATTGCGAAAGAAATTGACCACGCCGTTTTTCAAAACTCTGCGAAATGTAACACTTTTCATTATACAATATATTATAGCACGGTCGAGCGATCTTTATAAAACATATTTGCCGCGCTGTTCGTCGCGGACCACCTTGCCCTTGTCGAGCGTCACCACTCTGCGCTGGAGTGAATCGATCACTTCCTTGTCGTGCGTGGCTAGTACGATGGTCGTGCCGAGTCCGTTGATCTTCTCCAGCAGTTTGATGATGTCCCACTTGTTGATCGGATCCAGATTGCCCGTCGGTTCATCAGCCACGATCACATCGGGACGCACTACGATCGCGCGCGCGATCGCAACCCTTTGGCGCTCGCCGCCCGAAAGCTCGTGCGGAAAGTTCCATGCTTTGTCCATGAGTCCCACCAGCTCCAACGCCTGAGGCACATCATGATCGATCTCCTCGTCCGATTTTCCGGCAGCCTCAAGCGCGAACGCGACATTTTCATATGCCGTGCGCGCCGGCAGCAAACGATAGTCCTGAAAGACGGTGCCGATGCGGCGGCGCAATATCGGCAGTTCGTGGCGCGGGAGCGCGTGCACGTCTTGCGATTCAAAAAAAACTTTACCGGATGTAGGCCGGTCCTCCGCAAGCAACAATTTTAAAAGCGTCGATTTGCCGGCTCCCGACTGCCCCACCAGCGAGATGAATTCGTTGGGAGATACGGTAAACGAAACATCCTCGAGCGCGATCGAGGTGGGAGAATAAACTTTTGATACATTATCGAAATAGATCATATTTATAATTGGGTTAATTCCGCTTCAATGAATATGTCCAGACCCCCGTCGAGGACCGATTCTACATTTCCGGTCTCCACATCCGTACGGTGATCTTTGACCATGTGATACGGATGAAATACATAGGATCGTATCTGGTGCCCCCATTCGTTTTGCGGGAGCACTCCGCCGCGTGCGGCATATTTTTCAAGATCCGATTTCGCTTGTTCCAATTCGTACAATTTCGCGCGCAAGATGTTCATCGCATGTTTCCGGTTCGCCAATTGCGTGCGCTCGGTGCTCGCATGCACCGTGATACCGCTTGGCCTGTGCGTGATACGCACCGCCGTCTCGCGCTTGTTCACGTTTTGCCCTCCGGGACCGCCCGCTCGAGCGAATGTGATCTCCAGATCATCATCTTTGACCGCGACATCCGCGGGATCCGTGATCTCCGGCAACAGCTCCACCAGCGCGAACGACGTATGGCGCCGCTTGTTTGCATCAAAAGGCGAGATACGCACCAGACGGTGCACACCGAATTCTTTTTTTAAATAACCGAACGCATATTTGCCTTCGATCTCGACGGAAATATTTTTGATCCCGCCAAATTCGTTGGTATGGCGATGCAGCACTTGAAAACGCCATTTGCGCTTTGTCGCATACCGTTCATACATCTCGCATAGTATGCGCGCCCAATCTTCCGCATCATCCCCGCCCGCGCCCGCATAGATCGTCAGCATCGCGCTGCCTTTATCGTATTTACCGGACAGCATCTGCGACCGCTCCAGCACGATGAATTCTTTTTCCAACATCTCCGCCTGCGCACGCAATTCCGCGTTCGCGCCGGACGGATCATCCATTTGCGCAAGCTCATGCAAAGCCGACGCATCGCCCAAGATCTTTTCCCACGCTTGAATTTCTTCGCGCAGTGATGCAATCTCGCTGGAAACCTCCTTGGCACGCAACGTATTGTCCCAAAAATGAGCAGCCTGGGTTTGGTACTCCATGCTCAGCAAATACTCTTTTTTTTGGCGAATGTCAAAGACGGTCCGCCGCCCGACGGACCTTCTGGGCAAGCTCTTCAATATAAAACTTGTCTTGAGCTTCCATTTCTTTATTTTAGCACAGGGTGCAAAATATTAAAACTGCGCTTTTATCGAATACCGTATAGATCGGTGAGCCACCTCCGAGATTCGAACTCGGGACCTCTGCTTTACGAAAGCATTGCTCTACCAGCTGAGCTAAGGTGGCGTATGCCAAACAGTATAAACAAATCCACGGACTTGGTCTAGTTGCCCATCGTGCAAAGCCATGATATCTTTTTAAGCAGAGTGGTTCGCAGGAGCGGATATGGCAAGGACGCTTTACCATATACCGGCGTGGCACAATCGGGTAGATTGCGGTGTGGACGAAATCCCTCAAGAGTATGAGGGCTTCGCAACACGGCTCTTGAGACATGCGTCGGAGGATTTTTGGCAAAGAGCCGAAATATATTGGGATGCCGTTGAAACCGCACTTGATCGTCTCGCACTCACCGGAAATACGCTCTACATATTCAGCGATAGCGTGCATAATATTTCTGCGGAAATGGAGAATGCAATGTTAGATGCGGCACGCAAAGGCAGCCGGCATCAGCAAGTCGTATTGCAGATGCTCT
>MHQO01000043.1:14452-14826 GCA_001820675.1 Candidatus Sungbacteria bacterium RIFCSPLOWO2_01_FULL_47_10 | reverse complement strand
GGACCGTATCGAAGACGATCAAAAATATGAATCGGATGCAAGCCTTGAGAGGAGGGATGCGGCGATCGCGCGCAATATCAATGATCAGCTTGATGAGGAACACACCGGGGTCCTGATCCTCGGCATGGCCCACAAAACATGGAAAACGTACCTTGATCCCGATATTGCGGTTATCGATATACTCCCCGATCGTGATGTCGAAATACTGGAGGAAAGATTGGGATAAAAACAAAAAACAAGCGCCCGGACAACGGGCGTTTTTTATTGCGCAATAAGATCCTTTTTGACATCGCAACGCCTTATTGTTACTTTAAAAAAAGATTTTGTAATCATGAGGTTTCCGGATGGAACAATATCCGATCCAGCCGCGCCAA
>MHQO01000043.1:13871-14419 GCA_001820675.1 Candidatus Sungbacteria bacterium RIFCSPLOWO2_01_FULL_47_10 | reverse complement strand
AAACAGCAAACTTGGAATGAGCCAAACAAAAAACGGCCTTGATATAAAAATAGGCGGAAAGAAAGTATTTTGTTACGAGATAAAAAAATCCGACAATATAGATTTCGGAAATCGTTGGTCGGTCGCCTATGAACGCGTTGATAATGATGGCCGCATACACGTTGCGCATACCGGATATCCAAATTGCTATGAGTCGTACACCGGGCCGGATGACCCGAATCTGCCTGCGGTCAAACACACCATTCTTCGTTCTTGCAATCTCAAATATCTGATTGAAATAACTTTTATAGGCAAAATATCCATCAAAAAAATCTGTTTGGTACCACAATATAAAGATTGGTATTACTGGGAAATAAGCGTCGTATGATCGGCGCTTTTTTTAATGGCACAAAAAAGCCATCAACTCGTGTTGGTGGCCTTAGCTGTTTTGCCCGACAAATTACAGTACAAAAATCACAGCTAGAACAGTGACGAAAGCAAACGGCACAAAAGTGCAGACGAGCGCGATATGATATTTTCTAAAAGCCTCCCACGTGGCATCATATGCC
>MHQO01000043.1:7876-13784 GCA_001820675.1 Candidatus Sungbacteria bacterium RIFCSPLOWO2_01_FULL_47_10 | reverse complement strand
AGGCACCCGAAGGATTTTATCATGTTCTCGATGACACGATATATGATTGCACGTGCGACGGATTTGTGATACCGGTCACTTAACAACGCGGGATGACGATGATATACTTCTTCTTGTATGAAAGATCAGCTTTTTGAAGCGCGTGCAGACACGCAACATCAAACCGAAGAAGATGGAACGTATGACCAGTATCAGAAACTAGGCGGTGTTATTAATGAGAAGGATTGTATAATCGCTTTGGAGAGAGCCGAGAAAACCACAGTGTTCAGTGAGCCCCTGATTGGGCAGGCGGAAAACATTGCCAAGTATGCGGGGATTGCCTTGGATAACTCGAGTGGCGTTGATCCAAAAGTAAAACTCTATGCAGTGTTACGCGCTTATGCTAAGCCAGAGGATGCGAAAAATCATCACAGCAAAATGTCGGACCAGCGTTTATTTGCTGAGGCAGTACGAATGTTGGGGGATATTGATTCGTTGAATAAAATGATTGCCGCATATCCCAACATTGATTTCTGAAATAGAAACGGCGATTAAATTAATCTTTTGTTTCTGAACGCGAATCCCGAACTTGATTTCAAGTATTTTTCAAATTTTTGAGCCTTAGATTTATTATCAAATGCCCCATACCATACTATTTTGAACGGGGCTTTGCTTGAAGAATATTTGGCTCCTTTATTATTGTGTTGCCTAAACCTCTCTTTAAGATCAGAAGTCGATCCGACGTAGAAACTTTTATCTTTAAGACTTTGTAGAATATAGCAGTAATGCATATTGTTTTGCCCCACTTCACTTCGTTTCGCGGGACCACTTCGCTTTATTTTAACAAACGTTACAATTTATGAATTTTTTTGTGCTTGCACCGCGTAGCTCTCAAGTCAGACGAGGGAGCGAAGTGGTGCGGTCAGCGAGAATCGAACTCGCGCCTGCTCCTTGGCAAGGAGCCGTCCTGCCACTAAACTATGACCGCGAAAAGATTTTTATGCCGGGGGCGAGAATCGAACTCGCGACGCCAAGCTCTTCAGGCTTGCGCTCTACCACTGAGCTACCCCGGCACCGTTTTGACAAACCGTAATGCCCGCTTGAAGCAAAAGCAATTGCTTCAAGCCAATTTCGCCGCCGCGACAATTTTTTGTATAGAAAATTTATATCACGTTCGGAGTTCGTTTGCAATAATAATAATGCATTCGATATAAATCCTCCCCACCACGATCTTGCATCCGTAGTATATATCTATGCGCCTTGCGACTGTCCATCATTCATCCATGGGCTTATGCTCGTGGTTTTCTGGTGGGGGGATAAAGTCGGAGTTACCGTTTATTGCCTATCTTTCAGGAAGAAGTCATACTCTATAACCCTTTTGATGAAATTGTATGCCTCATTGATTTTCTGCATTTTTGATTTCGAATCCCGCTCTTTGTTTTTGTCAGGATGATATTTCAGCGCAAGGTCGCGATAGACTTTTTTTATTTCTTGTTCCGAAGCGTTTTGTGTAACCCCAAGAACTTTCCACGCCCAGTCGGTTCCACGCGGTTTTTCTTCAAATCGTTCATCATCGTCGATGGGCTCGCCCGCATAAACCTTTTTTGCTTTATTGAGCATCTTTGATAGTTCGGCGGCGTGTGCGGCAAAGGATGCTCCCAATTCCCCTGTTCTCATCTCTGATAATTTTTTCTCTATTGCCCCAATCTCTTCCTCTCGGACATCCTCATCTTTTTGAAGCCGCTGAAGAATATCTTTGAGTTCCGCTTCTATCACTATGAATTCGCGCGGAGCGCCGCGTTGCTTTTTCAGATATTCGGCATGGCACCGGAGTGACTCCGCCCTTTTTTCGCACCGCGTTCGAATGTTTTCCGAAAGCATACGATGTGTGATTTCCTTCAAAGCGTGCGCTTTTTCCAAGAGCGATTCAACAAAGCCGTCTTTGGGCGCAGTATCCTCGTTTATTTCAAATTTTGGATTTCGGATTTCATGTTCTATGTCACGGAGTTCGCCGAGGACGGCTTCCCTGATGTCGCGCTCCGTTTTTTCTTCTTTTGCGGCATCCGCCATGGTTGGGTTGTATTCTTCCGAGTCGGGATCGAGTCCGTGTTTTTTCCACTCATGTTTTGAAATTTTTGGCATAGCGATCGTGATTCTTATTTTTTACTCCGCAAGCGCGGCAATTTATGCTTCGAATGAGCATCAGCCGAGCCCTTGCGATATCTTTTGCTTCAGTTTAGCGCACAAAAAAGGATGTCAATGGGAGTGCATGGACTCGAACCATGAACCCCGGAGGTATAAGCTCCGTGCTCTGACCAATTGAGCTACACTCCCAAAATATGCATTACGATAGCATAAAATTGCACAAAAAACAAATTCCCGTTTTTGCGGGAATTTGAATTTCGTTATCGGTCGTGGGCGGTTTGCTGTTGTTTAAGCGGCGGCCATCATTTGCGCGAATTCATCTTTTTCGATCGTTTCTTTTTCCACCAATCGCCCTGCAATCTCCTCAAGTTTTGCGCGTCGGGTCGTTATGACTTCTTTTGCCTTTTTGAAACAGCCATTGATGATACTGCGCACTTCCGTGTCAATCAGTTTCGCGATATCCTCCGAATAGTTGCGTTCGGTGCCGAGTTCCTTTCCGAGAAACACCATCTCCCCGTGTTCTCCATATACCGCCGGTCCTATCTTTTCCGACATGCCGTAGCGCATGACCAAGTCGCGCGCGATATCGGACGCCTTCCGCAGGTCATCCGACGCGCCGGTCGTCAGTTCGCTGAAGATTATCTTTTCGGCCGTGTATCCTCCGAGCGCGATTGCGATTTCGTTCAAGAAGTGGGTTCGGGAATACAAATGCCGGTCTTGCGACGGAAGTTTTAGCGTGTATCCCGCCGCGCGCCCCCGCGACACTATTGAAATTTTGTGCACCGGGTCGGCCCCTTTCAGGGATGCGGCAACAAGGGCGTGTCCCGCCTCGTGATATGCGGAAATTTCTTTTTCTTCAACGGAGAGTATGTGGCTTTTTCGTTCCGGACCGAGCATGACTTTTTCAATGGATTGGATCATGTCGAGTTCCGTTACCGTTTTTCTGTTTTCACGCGCGGCAAGTATTGCCGATTCGTTTACGAGATTTGAAAGATCGGCTCCGGAGAATCCCGGTGTCCGTTCCGCAATCATGCGCACGTTGATATCTTTTGCGAGCGGTTTGTTTTTTGCGTGAATTTTAAGGATTTCCTCGCGGTCGTTGATGTCGGGAAGATCAAGAATGACGCGGCGGTCGAATCGTCCGGGGCGGAGGAGCGCGGGATCAAGAACATCCGGCCGGTTGGTTGCGGCCATGACGATTATCGACTCCGTTGTTTCAAATCCATCCATCTCAACGAGAATCTGGTTGAGTGTTTGCTCCCGTTCATCGTGGCCCCCGCCGATGCCGGTGCCGCGATGACGCCCCACTGCGTCTATTTCATCAATAAAAATTATTGAAGGAGCGGTTTTCTTCGCGTGTTTGAAAAGATCGCGGACGCGTGATGCTCCTACCCCAACGAACATTTCGACGAATTCGGACCCCGATATCTGGTAAAAGGGCACTCCCGCTTCTCCCGCAACCGCCTTTGCAAGAAGGGTTTTTCCCGTCCCCGGGGCGCCCATAAGAAGAACTCCCCGCGGGATCCGCGCTCCGATGTCGATAAATTTTTTCGGATTCTTGAGAAAATCAACGATTTCTTTCAATTCCTCCTTTGCTTCTTTTACTCCGGCAACGTCTTTGAATGTAACCCGCTCTTTTTTGTTGTTCGGAAGAATCAAGCGCGCCTTGGACTGCCCGAAGGAAAATGCCTGCATGGAACCCCGCTGGAATTGGCGGGCCGACCACCAAATGAAGAATCCAATGATAATGACAGGCGCCAAAAATGGAAGCATGACCGAAAGCCAAAAAACAAAGCCCGATTGTTCTTTTACTTCAATGAGGGGCGCGAATTTTTCCGGTTCCACTCCATAGTTTTTGAATGTTTCCGAAAGACCCACCTCGGTTTCCTTTCGTGATTTCAATTTCGTGCCGTCTTTGAGTTCGATATCGAGGATGTTTTCCTGCACGACAATTTTCGCCACCTTCTCTTCTTTGACGTTTTGAACGAGCTGGGCAAGGGCAATTTCTTCCGGCCGGTTTACGGTTTCAGAAATAACCGACCCGATAAGGGCGATGGTAAGAAGGATCATGATTCCGTAGACGAGATTTTTTGATAGGTTTTTCATAGGTGATAGCCGGTTTTGCAATTTATGTTGATGCGCCGCAGAAGCAATAGCTGCTCGTAGAAGCGGATCAAACGCGGATTATAACGCAGATATATACTGATAGTAATTACAACAGTGTTAAAATAACATTACCATAAATGCACATGATTCACGATTTAATGTACATAATAACATGATAACAGCCTTAATGCAAATGAAAAAGCCCCAAAACGGGGCAAAATTTGATTTAATCCTTATGCCACCTGAAGCAGGCGGGTAAGGAGGGGAGTGAATGTTTTGAAGCGCGTTAGGTGGTATTCAGGATCGCGCTCGTCAAACCAGAAAAATGGTTTGGCCTCTGGTTTATCGAGCCTTTTTACGGCAAAAAATTCGATGTCCTCGATGGGCACGAATCGTTCACTGATGCCCGGCGAATTGCCGCAGTCGACAAACCATGTGAGCTTGAAAACGAGCCGGTCCGGGTAAAATTCGATCGTATCGTATTCACCGAATTCTGAAGTGTTGAGGTAAATACCATCTTGAAGCCCCTTTGACTCTGGGAAATGAAACAGTACCGCCGCGGCATAGCGCGGGCCGAAATTCCACGAAGCTACCGGATGGGCCATGGAAAGCCTCCTTTGATGATGTGGGCGGGTCCTCGTTTTACCCCAAGGACGAGGGCTTCTCCGTTTTGCGGAGAATGTCTTACGAAGTCGGACTTCGTAAGGTTTCATAGACACTCTCTCTGCCTTGTTTTTTTCAATACTTCTTCCGCCCGCCGCCGATTTAAGAAATATTGTTAAGGTATTTGGGAACCAGGACTGGTAACCATGCTGGCATATATGGGTTCCGGGTTTTAGTTTTTATTTCTTTTTCTTTGCGCCTGCCGCTTCGCGCATTATTTTTTTCGATTGTCTCGCCATGCGCGTATTTATAGATTTCAATCTTTCCTACATGAGTGAAGTCTTTGTGTTTCGAATTTTGCGCTTGATTGGCAATATCCACTACTTGGCCCCAGGCATCATCGTTGTCTTTTGCGTCAAGCAGCAGGTACGCCGTGCGTTTAAGCTTATATTCGCCCCTGTGTCTAAAAACTCCTTTTAATTCCATAAGGTCTACGGTCGCGATGTATCTTGGCATTTTGTTCCTCCGCAGTTTTTAACTTGTAAATGATCGTTTTTTGAATGATAATATACATTTTTGAGTTTGTCAATACACGCATTGTATGATAAAATCAAAATGATGGAAGAAGCAAAAGAAATAAAAATTCCCGAAGAAATTGTAAAAATTCTTGTGAAAATAAAGAAATCGGGGTTTGAAGGATATATCGTAGGCGGGTGCGTGCGTGATTTGTTATTGGGCGAAAAACCGAACGACTGGGATGTCACGACAAACGCGAAACCCGAAGAGATCCAAAACCTCTTTCCCGACAGTTTTTATGCGAATCAGTTTTTGACCGTTACGGTTAAAACCGGCGCCGAAGATGAAACATTTCGAGAGGTCGAAATAACGACGTATCGGGCGGAGGGGAAATATACCGACAAGCGCCATCCTGACGAAGTGCGGTTTGCAAAAACCCCCGAGGAAGATCTTTCCAGGCGCGATTTTACGGTGAACGCAATGGCGCTGCGAACAACCAACAACATTGAAATTGTGGATCTTTTTGGCGGGCGGGATGATGTAAAAAATAAACTGATTC
>MHQO01000043.1:7564-7812 GCA_001820675.1 Candidatus Sungbacteria bacterium RIFCSPLOWO2_01_FULL_47_10 | reverse complement strand
TTTGATGAAGATGCACTACGGATGCTCCGCGCGGTTCGTCTTGCGGCCCGGCTCAAATTCGGCATTGAGGAAAAAACATTTGCGGCGACCAAAGAACACGCCGGCCTGATTCAGGCGGTTTCGAAAGAGCGAATCCGCGATGAGTTCTTAAAACTTATGAATTCGCCGAACGCCGCTCACGGCATCGAGCTGTTGCGCGAGTCGGGGCTTCTTCGATTTATCATGCCGGAGCTTCTCGAGGGATACGG
>MHQO01000043.1:6287-7520 GCA_001820675.1 Candidatus Sungbacteria bacterium RIFCSPLOWO2_01_FULL_47_10 | reverse complement strand
AACCAAGCGCGGCGAAGGCTCCGATTCGACGTTTTACGGGCATGATGTGGTCGGCGGAAAGATGAGTTTTGAAATTTTGACACGCCTGCGTTTTCCAAGCCAGACCGCGGAAAAAATTGCGATATTAGTTCGCTGGCATCTTTTTAACTATAAATTGCAACGGGACGTGGAGGAGGAAATTCGGCGTGAACTAAACGAGGAGAAACACCCTCGAGACCCCGAAGACATCGAATTAAAAGGCGAGAATTACACGACAGATGCCTCCATTCGGCGGTTGATCCGGAATGTGGGGCCGGAACATATGGACGATCTGGTGAAGGTGCGCATTTGCGACCGGATCGGATCGGGCGTGCCGAAAGCAATACCGTATCGCCTGCGTCATTTCCAATTTCGCGTCGAGAAAATCTTGCGCGAAGGAGAGGCGATTAAGGTCACCATGCTCAATATAAACGGAAACGACCTGCAATCAGCCCTCGGACTTTCGCAGTCTCCCCGGATTGGCCATATTTTGGCGTCTCTTCTTGAGGAAGTGATTGATGATCCGTCGAAAAATGATATAGCGCTTCTTGAGAAGCGCGCGCGGGAATTAAATGAGCTGTCAGATGGTGAACTGATTGCAATTCGCAAAAGATCCCGGGAAAAGGTAGAATTAATAGAAGGAGCGCGAGAAAAAGAGATTAAGAAGAAATATTGGGTAAGGTAACAAAAAATCCTAAATTCGAAATCCTAAATCCTAAATAAATCACAAACCAAAATTTTCTAAATTCAAAACACGTTTAGAATTTTAGATTTAGAATTTTGCTAAACATTGGCTGCCATAATATCCTCATACACGGCATATATTTTTATCAGTTTTCTGCCGCCGGTTGTGTGGTTGTTGTTTTATTTGCGGGAAGATTCCCGGCCGGAACCGAAACGATTGCTTTTTTTAGTATTTGTCGGCGGCATTGCGGCTGCGGTTTTTGCCGTTGTTGCGGAACTGTTTTTTTTCGGGACATGCCATAGTTTAAGTTCTCCCCAGTCGGCGGAACGGGCTGGTTGTTTTACCGGGTTTGTGGCATTCCTCCAGCCGGCGCTTACCATTACCGCTTTTCCTTTCTTGATTTTTTTCGGTATTGCGTTTGTGGAGGAGTATTTTAAATATGGGGCAGTACGGATACTTGTGTTGAGAAATCCGGAGTTTGACGAGCCGATTGACGCGATGATTTATATGATGACCGCCGCGCTCGGATT
>MHQO01000043.1:0-6274 GCA_001820675.1 Candidatus Sungbacteria bacterium RIFCSPLOWO2_01_FULL_47_10 | reverse complement strand
TCGGCGAATCGTTTTATCGGCGCAAACCTTTTGCACGCGACAAGTTCCGGTATTGTCGGTTTTTTTCTTGCGCGCGCGTTTTTTTCGCATTATCGGCACCATTTTCTTGCAATTGGCATTTTTTTGGCGGCGTTGTTGCATGCGCTTTTTAACTATCTTATAATTAAGATAAGCATATTCCCGGACAACATTAACCTGCTGATCTTGCTCCTTACCACCATGACGCTTGTTGTATTGATAGAATTCGAACAGTTAAAGAAACGAACCAAGAGCCAACAGCCGGCAATCCGCAATTAAAATGCTTAAAAATTTCGACACATATGGCAAAAGATTCACGCTCGTTTTTTGAAAGATTAACGGGTAGCGTAAAAATCGAAGATCAGGAACCAGAAGATCA
Source organism: Candidatus Sungbacteria bacterium RIFCSPLOWO2_01_FULL_47_10 (assembly GCA_001820675.1). Classification (GTDB taxonomy): domain Bacteria; phylum Patescibacteriota; class Minisyncoccia; order Sungbacterales; family GWA2-42-14; genus 2-01-FULL-47-10-A. Next base: position 5,877 of record MHQO01000043.1, on the reverse strand, counting down.
AACGATCGAAATCGCAGAACCTCGTCCTGTTGTAGGCAGGACTTTTAAGGCGCCTTCTGTGCGTATGGCCCCCAAAAAAAGGACAGGCAGGGTTCTCCAGGAAGAGGAGGAGGCCGTGGAAGAGCCGCAATTTTTTTCAAAGACCAACCAGCAGGAAGAAGTACCCGAAGAGGACGATGAAATGTCCGTGGTTCCCGGGAAAGATAGTGCCGAAAAAGCCGAAGTATTGCCCGATGATCAGGAAGTAGAAGGCCAGCTTACGGTCGATATTTATGACGACGGAGAGCGGATTGTGATTCAATCAACCGTTGCGGGCGTGAGGCCGGAAGATCTTGATGTGTCGATTACGAACGATATGGTAACAATACGGGGTCGAAGGAGAAAGCCCGATGCGATAAAGGAAGAAAATTATTACTATCGGGAGCTTTATTGGGGGGCATTTTCGCGGTCGGTAATTCTTCCGGAAGAAATAGAAGTCGATAAATCGGAAGCCTCGTTAAAAAACGGACTGCTTGTCGTCAAATTGCCGAAAAAAAATAAAAACGTGACTCAGAAAATCAAAGTAAAGATGGAATAAAAAACCGATCCGCCTTAAGCGGATCGGTTTTTGAATATACATGAAAAGCGACCTTTGCCGGAAAAGAGATTTCGAGCCACTGCGCGTATGCGCGGTTTTCGAAATTTCATTTTCTGGCTTGCATCTATACAGACGCAACGTGTTCAAAAAATGTTACTGAAGCAGAAGCGGATTATATTTCCTTGTCGCGCGGATATCGCGAATAATCAGAAATACGAGAATTGCGAGAATACCCGCAAGCATTCTGACTGATGGGGTCGTGTGCGAGAAGGCGCTGTAGAAGAAGTGCCCAAGCCCTATGGGGTCGGAAATAGCCGACACATAGGCGTTTTTAAAAACCGAGAGAAAAGAGACGCGGGACTGCGCAAAAATAACCAAAAACCCGATTACTCCGATTTCGGCAAGCACTTGCGGAAGTTTCCGTGTTAAAAACCAGCGCATGTAGACGCGTTTCATTATTTGTTTTCTGAGTTTTTCTTCTTCAAGTTTTGATATTATATCGTTTGCTTGCATGGTGTTGCCTTCATCAACAAATTACGAATATTTTGCGAATGTACGAATACATATTCGAGTTTGGCTCGTAATGTGTTGACTATACGAAGTTACTTATAATTTCTCGTGCGGCCTTTTTTGCCCGATGGAGCCGAATTTTTACATTTTCAAGCGAAAGCCCGGTTTTTGCCGCAATGGCTTGATACGTATCGTCATCGAAATATCTCATCTCAAGCACGGTTTTCAATTCAGGCGGAAGTTCCTTAAGGACGCCGAGCAAAACCGATTGGATCTCTCGCCTTTCTATATCTTCAAGCCCCGAAGGATCGGGAAGGACCGAATCAAGCACCGGGTCCCATGCCATGTCTTTTACGCGCGACCGCTTATATTTTCTGATATGCGAGATCGCGGTATTGACCAAAATTGCATATGCCCAGCTTTTGAAAGACGCACCCTGTCTTTTTTTAAACAATTTTGCTTTCGAGTAGATTTTTATGAACGTCTCCTGAACAATATCCTCGGCCTCTTCTTTTTGATGGACGATTCTCATGGCTGTCCGGAGAAAGGGCGCCTGATATTTTTGAACGAGGATTTCAAAAAGGCGCGGATCTCTCTGGGAGCCATCTAAAATAAGCTCATCATGCGCGTTTTCCGGGTTGTTGTCGTTGAATTCTTCAGGCATGGTATGACTTAAAAGGTGCGTGCTTACTTACATAAACACGGTTTTAACTTAAAAAGTTACAAAAGGTCTATTAACCTTGCTCAAAACGCCGTTGTTAATTCTGGGTGCTGTATATTGGAATTAGTCTGAACGCATTTCCAGACCGTCCGAAAACTCCAGATAGCGGTAAACCAGGCAGAAGGATTTCGGAACAATTCCCGGATATCGGTTTTTAAGCCGTACGATACCCCAGAACTATTCCCAATTCTATTCCTTTTTTTCTTCCATCATCCCATTCGGCGAGCTTCCTGACCCAGTTTCTGATCTTGATAAGGTTATGGGCAACGCTGAAAAGTCCGAGCTCCAACTCGCATTTACGTTTTCCCCGAAGACTGAATCGTCTAAAGCCGAGATTTCTTTTCAGGTTGCCGATGACCGGTTCCACGTCTTCACGCCTTCTTTTCATCATCAGTTTTCCTTCTTCGCTTTGCAATCTCAATCGCTGCCGGAATTTGTATTTTTCAAGTTCACGGTCCGGTTGTTTAGGCGGAGTAAAAAGACCTTTGTTTTTCAATATGCGTTCCTGCTCGTAGGACGGATAGGGAATATATGGCGCAATTCTTTCTTTTTTCAGATACCGATAGTTTTTCTTGGTTCCATACCCGGAGTCGGAACTGATGGTTTCCGGTTTTCTGCCTGTTCGCTCCTTGACCTCTTCTACCGTCGGTTTCAGAAGTTTCGTGTCATTCCGGTCTGATGAAACGCCGTATCCAAAAATCACCTGGTGTTCGGTAGCAAGCTGTACATTGTAGCCGGGAGCGATGTATCCTTCTTTCATCATCATTACTGTGGCGTCAGGGTCGGAAGAAACAAAGGAATTGCGATCGCGGCGCATTAAGCCCTCTTTCTTTTTAATATCCTGTTTCCGGGCTTTTAAAACCCTTTGTTTCTTTTCCAGCTTAGCGCGTTCCTGCTGAACTTTTTTCAGGGCTTTGACGATTTCTTCTTTGGTAAACTTTTTGCCGGTTCGGTGCGGAGTCGAGCTTCCGTAAAGACGGTCTTCTTCTTCATCCAGTTTCTCGGCCTCTCGAATGATTTCTTCTACTTTCTGCTGAATGAGTTCCTTTCTCCTGGCAAGGTTTACGCGATATACGGCTTTGTTTTTCGAGGCGGAAGCGCGGATTTTGGTGCCGTCAACGGCAACCTTGCCGACGCGGGCCAGTCCGATCTGAAAACAGACACCGAGGACTTGTTCAAACACCTTCTTGAAATCGCCAAGCTTGTCCTTGCGAAAATCAGCAATGGTGCGAAAATCTGGGGTGAGGCGTCCTGCGAGCCACATGCAGACAATGTCTTCTTGCAGGCGGTCGGCGAGTTTTCTCGAGCTCCTGACTCCGGAGGCGTAGCCATATGCCAGTATCTTCAAAAGCATTTGCGGCGGGTAAGCGTGCTGGCCGTCAGGCGAATACGTTTGTTCGATGAAAGAAAGATCCATGCCGTCAACCGCGTGATTGATAAGGCGGGCGAGGTGGTCTTCGGCGATCATGTCCGAAAGGTTAGGGGGCAGAAGCTGTAATTGATTTTGATTGTATTGTTTGAACATGATGATGATAAAATTAAACAAGTAATATCTTAATTTTATCATCTTTTTGTTCAAAAATCAGTGTGTATATCTGGAGTTTTCGGACGGTCTGGGCACATCATTTGTTTTGAAAATAAGTGCGAGCTTGGTACAATACAGACACCAATACAATAAACGGCTCATCGCGATGAGCCGTTTATTGTATTGGTGCGTTTGTTTGACCAAATCCGAACCTATTTTGAACGGAACTGACCGCCTCCGCTTCGCTCCGGCGGAACGCTCGGGCGCGGCGGAATTCCCCCCTTGAACCCCCCTTCCGCCGCGCCCTCGCTTGAGCTTCGCAAATTTTTTGGCGGACAATCAGTTATTGCGGAAGTTTCAATTTTTGCTGGGGTTGGTGTCCAATAAAAATCTGTTGAATCTGCTTGCCCCACGATACGCCATGTGTACTTTCATACAATTTCACAAAGAAACTTCCGCCAAAACTCACGTTGAAAAAGCCGTTGAGCAAAATATATGCTTCCCACAGCAAATCTTGAAGCTCATCGTCCGCCAGTTCAATTTTCAAGCCAAATTCAGAAAGTTTTTCTAATGGTAGCGGACGAGAGTGTAAGAGATGTTTATCATAGTCAGAAAAATAGTTTACTGCTTTTCTAACTTTGCCAACGGCTTTTTTATCACCCTTAAACATGTATTTCTTGAGCCAAGTTGAAACAAGTTCTCGTGAAAGTTTTTCGGAATCCTCGCAAAGTTCCAAAAGATCAAGTGAGTATTTTTCAATGAGTGGAATGTAAGCCGGTAATGTTTCCGGACCTTCCTTTGCTATGCGTTCCTTTATTTTTTCAAAACCACGCTTTATTGAACGCGCAGGTATTCCGTTAATTTGGGGGTCAATCGGTCCGAGAGTCGCACTTGGATGTAGGACGATATTATTTCCCGAAAGAGCGAACATTGTAGCAGCAGAATAAGCAGAATGAGGGATTAGAAAATTAACCTCATTGAACTTTCCGCGCAACAATCCGACAAGTCGTTCTGTAGCGTCTGGCCGTCCGCCCGGACTATGCAGTAAAACATCAACGGAGCCGTTGCCTTTAACTGAATTGATTAAATCTGTAAAACCGTCTACGTCAGTCAAATCAATAAAATTAGGTGCACCCTGTGGGACACCTTCCAAAAACTTTGTGGCGTAAACCAAAAGCGGACGGCCACGGCGTTTTTCTATTTCTTCGTAGCATGCTTTACGGAGCGCAAACAAATCTTTTCCGGTCATTTTTTGACCGGATTGTTGCGCTTGGCCGATAAAATCGTTCCAGTCTTGCGCGGTCTTAAATTTTTTGCGCTGTTGTTGAGGCGACTCCATACTGGTCTATTTCAAAATTAAGCGTTGAACCAGTCGCCGCCTTGAAAGCCGGTTTTCTGCCCAGCGCAATATCCGTCCTCTCGATAAGGTCGGTCGTTTCCTTGTAGTAGTCGTATGACTTTATGGCTTCTTCGTTCTGTTTCAGAACCTTTTTTGAAGCCACCTTATTTATCAATTTTTGAGAGGTTTTCTTAGTCATAATGTTAATAATATACCAAATATAATAGACGAATTCAATGAAGATTTATTTTAGTAATCTACGCAACTACCCATCCCCATTGAGCCAACAGGTATGCCCAAAAGCGACATTGACTTTTCGTAGGTTGCTACACCGCTTTCTTTATAGATCGTATGAACCGTCATATACGGCTCACCATTCCCTTCTAGGAACATTAGCTTCTCTGCCGTGTCGATTACTTTTATAAGAGGAACCTCTGAAATACTTTGTGTAGCATCAATGAATTTTACCTTAGCGACTTCTGAATCAAAGTCACTGAAAGTCATTATAATGGGATTTGTCTCTGGTTTCGGTAGTTCATGAGTTATTTCTCCTGATTGATAGCTTGTATGTAGCACTTGCGGATAAGTACAGGTAATACTACCAGAGGCAGATAATTTCTGAGCAAAGTGAGATTTTGTGGCTGACGATGTTTTGGGCGCGCTGGGTGAAAAAGCAATCCATGCAAAAACCAAAACTAATATCAAGAGAATTCCTATTATGAGATTTCGTTTCATAAATTATTTATTAGATTACGACAAAATATGTCCGATTGTTGATAAAATTGCTGCGGCCCACCCGATAGGAATTGAGCCAACTATACCAATTAGAAAACCGGCATCATAAAACCAACCAGTATTAGGCACGGCATACATTGCTCCATCATCCATAAACCATCGGGCGATTAAAGAATATGGCGCAAGGAGTCCGTGCCAAATTCCAGAAAAAAATCCCGGAGGATCGTATTCGGAATAAGCATATTTTTGAACAAAGGCCTCTGCTGTATCAGGAACGACAAAAACGCCAAGTGTACCAATAACAATCGTAAAGAAAAGTAATACTGGAATAAGTTTGGCAGTTTTCATTTTACAAAATAGTTAATGTCTTTTTTATAAATAGTAGCAAACTTCTTAATCTCTACAACATCCAATCTCTGCTCGCCCACCTCTGCTTTTGAAATATACGACTGCGGACGCTTCAGCTTCTT
>MHQO01000042.1:17349-18363 GCA_001820675.1 Candidatus Sungbacteria bacterium RIFCSPLOWO2_01_FULL_47_10 | reverse complement strand
TGATACACGTATCGCTCCGGACAACTTCCCTTCCCCTCCAGCCCTCGGGAATTTTAGGGCGTTCTTTCGGATACTGAATGGTCGCGGGTTTTCGAAAAATATTCTTTGCGGCTGTAAAGAATGAAAGGATAAAATAAAATACGATCTTAAGATATTCCATATCAATGCGCTAAAGCGACGTGTATACGATAAGCAAGCTCAACAAAAAATTAGCAAACCCGAGCGGTACCAGAAATTTCCATGAAAAATCGAGCAATTGATCGAGCCGCATCCTGAAATACGTCGCGCGGGAGATAATAAACACAAGAACTCCGGCGAATACCTTTACGGCAAACCCAATCCATCCGAATGCTCCTCCCCATCCGCCCAAAAACAACGCCGCAAGAAGAAATGAGGCGACATACAGCATAATATATTGTCCGAGCAGGATGACGGCAAAAAATGGCCCCCCGAATTCCGTCAGCCAGCCCTGCACGAGTTCAGACTCCGCCTCCGGAAGGTCAAAGGGCTGACGCTCGGTTATTGCGATAACCGCGAACAAAAAGAGCAAGAACGCAAAGGGCTCCGAAAACATGAACCAATAATTTTTTTGTGCGGAAATAATTTCGGCAAGACTGAACGATCCTGAAATAAATACCAGCGGAAGAATCGAAAGAAAAAGGACGCCTTCATACGCAAGGATTTGCGTAACGGCGCGCAATCCTCCGATTGAGGAATATTTGCTGTTTGACGCCCATGCCGCAACAAGGATAATTACCGGGCTCAATGCGACAATGCCAAGGATAATCAAAAGATCGTACTGCGAAACAATAAAAGAAAAATTTCCCCACGGCAGATAGCTAAGGAGCAAAAACGAAAGAAAGGTCAGGAACACGGGACTTACGATAAATAAAAGTTTGTCGGCCCGTTTGGGCACAAAAAAATCTTTCTGCATGAATTTTATTGCATCCGCAACGGTCTGCAAAAGTCCGTATGGACCTACCATCGTCGGGCCATATCGCGAATGAATCCTGC
>MHQO01000042.1:17126-17335 GCA_001820675.1 Candidatus Sungbacteria bacterium RIFCSPLOWO2_01_FULL_47_10 | reverse complement strand
TCAAGCAACCCTATGTATGCCGCAAAAAGCCCGCCGAAGAGCGTGAGAAGAACAGCGCCGATTATAATTGTAATATCAAATACCGCCATATTCTATTTTTATTCTATACCGCATGGTTCCCGATGCGGGGTTTATCGATCAACTTCGCCGAATACCAAATCAAGACTTCCCAAAATCGCAACCATGTCCGCGATCTTCGTGTTCTTCGC
>MHQO01000042.1:15553-17074 GCA_001820675.1 Candidatus Sungbacteria bacterium RIFCSPLOWO2_01_FULL_47_10 | reverse complement strand
ACGCAGGAACCACTCCCCCTGCGGAATCGATAATCCGAACACTTTCAGCATGCTTGCCATACTCATGGAATCAGGCCATTTTTCAGAAGCTGTTTCACTATAGGGCCCCGCCATAACCGGCCCCTCGGGAATTGTACGCGCAAGAAATTTCACCAGTCGGGCGCTTTCTTTCATCTCTTCGATTCTGACTTCGGTCCGCGCAAATGCATCTCCCTCGTTTCGTGTAATAACTTTTAAATCAAGATGCGGATACATAAGGAACGGATCCGACTTCCGTATGTCTTCCCCGACGCCTGATGCCCGAAGCACGGGGCCGGTTACCCCGCAATGCATCGCATCTTCTTTTGAAAGTATACCGACGCCTTTCGTCCTCTTCTGAAAAATAATATTTTTTGTCGTCATGGCTTCAAGCTCGGACAACCTCTCTTCAAATTTTGCAACTGCGGCAATAACCCGGTCCAAATAATCACGGCTGACATCGCGCTTCAACCCGCCCGGGCGCGAGTAGTAATAATGAAGCCGTCCGCCGGTAACTTCTTCAAAAAGATTTATAAAGGGCTCCCGTTCGCGGAATGACCATAAAAATACCGTCGGCTGGCCCAAGTCCTGCCCGAATGCGGCAAGCCACAGCAAATGAGATACAATGCGCTGGACCTCGTTCATCATCGTACGGATTGCAGCCGCTCGCCGGGGAATTTCTATTCCGAGCGCCTTTTCAAGGAGCGCCATATACAGGTCGTCCCATGCAAATGCCGCAACATAGTCCCCTTTTTCAAGCGCGGGCAGGAATTGGATGTATCTGCGCTCTTCGGCCAGTTTTTCAAAACCGCGGTGCAAAAAACCGATATGCGGCTCGGCTGAATAGACCGTATCCCCCTCCACCTCAACCAAAAGATTCAAGACACCGTGCGTGCTCGGATGCTGGGGGCCAAAGTTAATCTTTGTTCTTTTTGCTTCTTGTTCCATAGAATAATTGTCACTGCTAACCGGGCAACATTCTCTTGTATGCTATAAAGTCTTTTTTCAACGGATGTCCTTTGAAGTCGTCCGGCAAAAAAATCCGCGCTAAATTCGGATGGCCTTCGAACGTGATACCCAATAAATCATATGTCTCCCGCTCGTGCCAGTCGGCAAGACCGAATATGTCCGCGATCGACGGCACTTTCGGGTCGTCTGCGGGTACCGAAACTTTGAGCAAAACCAAATCGGGACCGCACACTTTCGAAAAGTGATACAGCGCTTCATATGTGTTCGATTTCTGAACCCAATCCACTCCCGAAACGAGCAGAAGTCGAAAACCGGACTGTTTTAGTTCGGTTGCGGCATTTCGCAGATTATTTGCTTCAACGATTCTAATTTCCATATGCGAAAATCAAATATGCTGAGTTTCTATTTTTTTCTTCAGGTGCAAAATTCCGTCCATCATCGCTTCGGGTCGCGGCGGACAGCCGGGAACATACACGTCAACCGGAACAATCGAATCAAGGCGGTCAATAAGATTGTATGAACCCCTGAAAAGAC
>MHQO01000042.1:15076-15521 GCA_001820675.1 Candidatus Sungbacteria bacterium RIFCSPLOWO2_01_FULL_47_10 | reverse complement strand
GCCCATGCGGTCAACATCGGTGCGAGAGGCGCCCAAATCCATCATTTCGAGCGAACAGCAGGAAATTCCGAATACCACGGGCCACAGAGAATTTCCCCGCGCCCATCGGAATGGTTTTTTTGTTACTTCATCAAACAGGTCTGAAGTTTTTGCAAGGACAATATCGAACATGTACCCCCGCGCGCAATCCGCATGGAGCGGGTGCCAAAGCCGCCGCTTACGCTGATTGGTGAAATTACTCTTATATTTAGAATTTACAATGAAAGATATTTTCTGGGCTTTAACGCATACGCAATAAGAATGATGCTTAAGATCGCAATGACGATTAAGACGCCGAGAACATTTTTGGGAAATGCGAGCCACGCTCCGAGCGCAAAAAACAGTGCGACAAAAATTATATCGAAAACCAAAAAAAGAATCGCATAGAGGAAGTATTCAAAACCGA
>MHQO01000042.1:9952-15048 GCA_001820675.1 Candidatus Sungbacteria bacterium RIFCSPLOWO2_01_FULL_47_10 | reverse complement strand
GTCGCCCATGGAATTTCATCGGGCGACTCCGGAGGCACCAACTCCTTCGGAGGCGCGGTCTCTTTTTTCCGAACACTCAAAAGCCAGCTCACAATAACCGGCAGTGCGGCAAATCCCGCTCCAACAACAACAAAAACAAAAAAAATAAAAATGGTTTTTTCCATAAATCCCCTTTGTGGTTACACTATCAAAACTGCGCGACCCCCTTGTATTGTAAACAGCCCGCTCGTCAAAAGTTTAAACGATTCTTCCCCTTCGCTGTGCGCAATCGTGCATGTTCCGGAGCTTGTTTCCGCAATAAGGTCTCCGTGATCCGGCAGTATCGTAAAATACCCCGCCGCGGCAGGAAGCGAAAGCGACACGACCCCGGAAAATTCCCGCGAATTATCGGTCTCTCTTATGATAAAAGAAAAAGCGTTCATAAGGGCATGAAATCTATTCTTCCATTATTATAGAATACGTGCCAAAAAAAGAAACAAAAACTGTCCCCAAGCTGAAATATCAAACAAAAAACCAATACTCACAACTCTCATACGTTGTGGTGGCAGTACCACCAGCCGCCGGGGCCATCAAAGAAGAAACCAAAAATCCTCTCAAGAGAGGATGTTGGAGAGAAAAAAACGAAAAAGGTACCTAACACCACTATCAACTGACACCGTTATCCATGCACCCTTTCATACAAAGCATTTATTTTTCAATTAATTCTTCTACTTTTCGCTTGGCTTCTTCCAGTAATTCTCTCGCTTTTTTACGGGCTTTATGGGATTGGCGAATTAAATCGGCGATTTTTTGCTGTGTGGATTTTGGTAAAATCGGGATTAAAACATTTTTTATTTGCTCCGGTTTCCAGTGGGCGATTACAGAGCCGCCGGCATCGCGCTCGGCCTGCATTTGGCCAACGACGGAATTCAAGCAAAGCGCCAAATATTCATCTTCAATATCTTTATTTTTAAGTTTAAGCCGCAAAATGCCTCCGGCGATAATTCCCTCCGTATCCTCTTTTAAAACGCAGGCAATTCCAGGTGTTGCGTCTTTGGTCAGCAAAATTTCTCCTTTTTTGGGCTCAAAATCTTCCTTCAATTTTTTATATAAATCCTCGCTCAAATATTTTTGGTCATTGTCGCTTATGCCGAATTTGGACATATTGCTGACTCTTATAAATTTTTTGCCTTCTTCCAAATAACTCTCCGCCCCGGGCTCAATTCCTTTTTTTATTGAAACAATTTCTCCCAATATTTTGCCATTTTTCTCTTCCACTTTTTTCAACAATTTTTCATACTTAACCTGAAAATATTCCGCGTCCATTCGACCAGCAGATTTTACATCAGAAAAATTCACAATACGCGCCGAAACATTTTCTGTTTCAAAATTTTCCAATCCCAGTTCTTCCAAAAGCAAATTTTGGGCTTGTTGATAAAACTTTATTGATTTTCTCCTTTCTTCTATGACTTGGGAGTAATAATCTGCAAAAATCTTGTTTCGATTATCCTTAGCAAAAGGTAATAAGATATTTTCAATATCCGAAACATTTAACTTAAGCTGGATATTCCCACTTGCCATGCGGAATATTTGAAATTGTCCGAATTTGCTCAACAGAAAAAACAAAACATACGCACGAACATTTTCATTCAAACTCTGTAGTCTAATACCGATATTGTTTTCACTTATATTAACTTCTCCTAGCTCATCATCTATAACCGAAAGTTTTCCTATTGTAGCAATTTTTGATAACACTATATCGCCAATATTCAAATGTGTACTATAAATCCTTTTATGTTCTTCTTCAGAAATATAAACCAAATTATCCTTATCAATAAAAATATCCGCTATATCACCAATGCGAATAAATGGTATTCCAAAATCTTGATAGGACTCACTTTTCAAAGTTGAACCGAAAGGACCGCTAAAAACTTTTTCGGATAAATCTTTGATTGATCTAAATTCAATACTCGTTATTTTGTTTTTCAAATCCAAATACTCCGGCTGGTAATATTCCGCATCCAGCCGGTGCGCGCCTTCAAGTTGCGATTTTTGGATTATTGAATATTGCATAATTTGACTAGACCCAAAACATTACCAATAACAAATAGTAGCGACAAAAAAGCAAGGATGAATAGAAAACTGACGATAACAAACCAAATTTCTTGTGAACCCTTAACTTTTTGTTTTGATTTTTCTGCTTCTCTAAGAGTTAATTCTCCATATCCTCTAAAACTCTCGTCATCGGTTACTCCCATAAGACATCCTCTTGAATTTATAAGAAATTGTCGGCGTCTATCTAAAGACAAACTTTCTCCCCATAAAATTACGATAAGATAGATACTCGCACCCATTACAGACACCACAAACAAACCGCCACTACCTATAGCTAATCCCCTGAAACAACTATCATAATTCCCGTTCGTTATCAATACAAATAACCCGGCAATAATCGCCACTGAAATAGTCATGAGAGTACCTAAAAAGGTTCGTTTAGAATCAACATGCTGATTAGTTGATTGGACTAGCGAATTTTCGTCATGCTTTAATGCTTCTTTTAGTTCTTCTTTAATCTCATCGAGTTCAGAATATTTATTCATAAAATTATTTCCAAAAACTAAATTTTTTATTATTGTCTTTAAATTCGAACCTGTCTATGCCAAACTTTTCAAATTCTTCCCGATATTTTTTATAATATTCCTCTGATTTTTCAACCCAAAAATGAACATCGGACCTTACTTTTTCTTTTTCTTCTTTTGTCAGTTCTTTTTCCATGTCGCGATTTGCCAACCGCTCTTCCAATTCATCCCAAAAAACATAATCATCATAATCATCAAGAATCTCCATAATTTTTTCAAATTCTTTTTCTTTTATAACGGTTTTGTCTTCATACCGCTCTACGAGGTCTTGGCAATCAAAGTCATTCGCGTATTCCAAAATACGGCTTTGCAGTTTTTCTATTTGTTCGGATTCTTTTTTATATTCATCAGAAACAAAATCGCCCAAAAGGCCGAATACACAATCGGCAATCTCGCCCATTTTCACTAAACGCCGATAATCTTCTTTTGTAAAATCTATTTTCATTTTTAAACAAAGGATAATTTCTGTTCTTTGACAAATTTTATAAACTCTTCGGCGATTTCGTCTAAATCGTGGTCCAGATATTTTTTGCTTTATTTACAGCGAGTTTATCGAACTATTCCTCGGCTTTTTTGGTTATCCACAGGATATTGACAAGGTTTTAATATCGGAATATACTAAAAATACAGTATCGAGAAAGGGCGTCGACCGTTAGGACGATGGCCTCTTTTCATTTGTTTTACTGCCATTTTCCATAACTGCCGTAAACGGCAGTCTTTGTTTAGCATCTTTATCAACAAAAATATTGAAATTATAGTTTCTAAAACCGTTTTCCAAAAAGTTCTTTACCCCTAAATTTTCTTTGAGATGCTCCAAAAATCTTCTTTTGTATCTATCCCCCCGCTGAATTATTCCAGTGGCCAATTTCAAATCATAACTTATTGCGCCAACCATAAGATCGGCAAGTTGTAATAGGTCGTTAGATTTTGAATCAAAACGACAAACGCCAGCGATTGCCAATCTTCCTAATTTATCGTTTAACTTCCGCTTTACATTAGACCAGTTGCTTAATAATTTTTAGAGGAAATTTGATACAAAAAACCCTTATTTTAAGCCAATGATTTTTCAAAAAAACGGCTAAAACCTTATTAAGCAACTGGTCTATTAACTTCAAACCGAATATTTTTGGGGACAGTTATGTGATCCGCAATTATTATAAAAATCTCATTTTCGGGAATAGACGCTTCCAATACCTTTATGGAAATATCCTCGTATGCTTGCCAGGGATTTTCACTAAATTCCCGATTGAAGTATCCGCCCTGCTTATCAACTGAATAGGATTGAAACCACAAACTACGCGTGGCAAAAAGAGAATCAAGCGCAAACTTTGCAAAATCAAAATTGTTTTTTGAAAGCTTGTTGAATTTCATCTCATCGTAAAATTTTTTTTTGTGTCTTTCGTATAAAAGTTTGCTTTGAAGATAATACGGTTGAGAGCACTTTATAAATCCCACGGTAAAAAATGGGTCTTTTGGATCATTCAGGCTTCCGCTTTCATCAAGAAAACAAAACTTGGTCCAAAGGCTTTTATAATCGCCTAATGTCATATCTTTACCGTTTTTATCTTTTTGCAAAAATTTATCAAACATTATTTTCAAAAATTAAACTTCTGTTCTTTGACAAATTTTATAAACTCCTCCGCGATTTCGTCTAAATCGTGGTCCAGATATTTTTTGCCTTGCGGACTATATAAAACATCTCCGTTTTTATCTTTTTTATACACGTAATCGCCGGAATTGTCTTTGCCTCCTTTTTTAGAAACCGCCATAAAAATAGGATAATCCTTTAACGATTTTTCTTTTTCAGGCCATTTTTGCAAGAACAAAATACTGGTTTTGGTTCCCGTATGCGGCTTAAAAGTGTTTCCATGAAGCCCTAAAACCGCTAAAATCCGCGCCTTATAAAAAAGGTACTCGCGAACATATTCCATATTGGTATTATTTAAAACCCCTTGCGGCAAAACTATTGCCATTCTGCCGCCGGGACGTATCATATCCAACGCCCTCTCTATAAAAAGAATGTGCCGTTCCATTTTATTCCGCAGTTTGCCTTTATCATTTTTTGCCAAATTATATTCTTTCAACAAAGAGGTTTCGTGAATTTCTCCGGCAAAAGGCGGGTTGGTCAATAAAACATTAAAATCAAAATGTCTGAAATTTGCTTTGTTGTCTGAATTTTTATCATAGTCGTCAAATTTCGCCAATCGCTCCTGAAGTTCGGCTCGCGCGTGCAATTTTTCGCTTTCGTCTCCCTGCCACTCTTTGGGATTTAAAGAATTCAATTTCAATATGTGCGATTTGCCGTCACCGGCGATTAGCATCATGGCACGGGCAATTTTTGTTGGTTTGTCGTCAAAATCAATACCATAAATATATTTTTTCGCATAATCTATTTTCGCCGCTTTATCCACATTTTTTAAATCATTATTCCAAACATACTGCATCGCGTGGATTAAAAAGCCCCCTGAACCACAAGCG
>MHQO01000042.1:197-9943 GCA_001820675.1 Candidatus Sungbacteria bacterium RIFCSPLOWO2_01_FULL_47_10 | reverse complement strand
GGGTCAACGGCATATTCCCCGTCTTTAGGATTAAGCATTTTAACAGCCGTATCTATAACGTGGCGGGGTGTAAAATACTGCCCCCTGCTGCCTTTTGCAACATCAGGAAGAAGGTATTCAAAAGCGGCATCAATCACGGCTAAATCAGAATCCAACAATTTTATTTTTTCAAACTCCGCCACGCAAACCGAGAGATGCCCGGGTGTTAATTCTATTTTGTCATGCTGGAAAAATATGCCGGGCCACTCTTTAACGGCGCTTTGAAACAATCTATTTATCGCGTCAAAAGTAATTTGAATATCCTTTGACTGACGGAATAAAACTTCTCCGTCTTTTCTTTTTTTTGCTTCTTTTTCATCATATAATTTCGCATAAATCAGTTTGAAAATTTCCGTGAAAGAATCCACGCCGGCTCCAGCCAAAACCAACTCCTCCAAAATCTTAAGAATTTTTACCAAGTCATAACTTACTTTAAGATCAGTCAGAGTCAATTTTTCTTCAAGAATATCTTCTATGGTCTGGTCTGGTCGTGGCATGTCGCGAAGCGTTTGAAATTCGCGCGGATACGGACGATACAAAACCACTTTTTCTATACCATTTGACCAAACCCCGATAGGCGCTCCTTCGGAGCTGATGTATGTTTTCAGCTGATCCAACCCCTTCTTTTCCGAAGGGTTTTTTACTTCAATAATTATTAATGGCGTTACCTTGTCTTTTTGATAAACAACGATATCTGCGGCTTTGGCGTGGATTTCATGTCCGAATTTAATATCTTTTTCCAAGTCAATTCTGTCCAAAGGATAATTATAATATTTGGTAAGTTTGCTAATCCAGAGCTGGCGGATAACTTCCTCGGGTTTAGAAAAATTTTTTTCTTCATTAAAAAGGAGAATATCTTTTTCACGCCTTAGGCATTTTATATAAAACCTGCCCTTTTCTTTTTCAAAAATTTCCAAAACCTGCTCCGGCCTGATTTCATCAAACTCCTTAAGACCGTACTGAATTTCCGGGTCGCGAAAGATTTTATTTATAATAATGCTTGTTAGTTTAGTGTCTGCCATAAAATTATTTTACTTTGCTTAAATTTAAAATTACTTTCCCTTCAAAAATAGTATTTTCATAAATAGGAATTATTTTATAAGCAGGGTTTTCCGGCTTTAAATAAGCCCTGCCATCGGGTTCAGCGATGAATCTTTTTACGGTTGTCCCGTCGTCGTTTCTTGCGACAACAATGTCTCTTGACCTAAACTCGCGCGTTTTTTTGACTAAAAGCGAATCCCCGTCGTCTATACCGGCATTTATCATTGAATCGCCATGTACCTTAATAACAAAAACTTCGTCCTGGGCTTGTTTGATTTCTTCATTTTGTAAAACAGCCCCGGGCAAAGTTACCCAGCGAAATGAGTCTGAATAAGATTCAGTGAATGGACCGGCCGAACTTTCCCCGGCAACTTGCACCAAATCATCCTTACCAAGAATTTTAAAACCCAAATGAAGAATTTTAATTCCCCTGGCCTCGCCTTTTTGCCGACTAATAAAACCCTTATTTTCAAGGGCATCAAGAAAGTTTAAAACTGATTGATTTGAAGAAACCCCCAATCTATCTTTTAAATCGGCCAAAGAAGGAGGATAACCGGCTAAATTCACGCTTTCATAAATCATATCAAGGACTTTCCACTGTTTCGGGGTCAAATTTTTAATTGATTTATTACTCATTTTTATATTATATATGAACAAAAGTAGACGTCAATGATAAATAAAATGGCTTTTTTAAGCCATTTTTAAATAACTGTGGATAATTTTATGTGCGAGTAAGTTGAATATAAAATTTTTCTGAATAAAGCCAGGATTGTGTCGAAATGGTGTCAGGCACCTTTTTTCAGTGTCATACTACATCTCCCGCTTCCGGCGGTTTTTGGCTATTTTTTCGCCTCCTCTATCTTCCCAATCAAATAAAAGTTTTCTTCGGGGATCGTATCAATTTCTCCGCCGATGATTGCCTCAACCCCCTTCAGCGTATCCCCAATAGAAACATAGGCGCCCTTTTTTCCGGTAAACGCTTCCGAGACGAAAAACGGCTGGGTTAAAAAACGAATAAGTTTTCTGGCTCTCCCGACAATTTTTTGATCCTGCGGAGAAAGCTCCTCTTTGCCGAGAATCGCGATAATTTTTCTGAGTTCGGCATATCTCTGCAACATTTTTTTTGCTTCGGTCATTGTTGCATAGTGTCTCGCGCCCAAAACAGCTTCATGTGCCGCAGTGGAACTTGAAGCCAGAACGTCAACCGCGGGATACAATCCTTCTTCGGCAATTGCGCGGGACAACACCGTAACCGAATCAAGGTGCGTCATTGTCGCAACAATTCCCGGATCGGTAAAGTCGTCCGCAGGAACATAAATTGCTTGCACCGAGGTAATTGATCCGTGCGCGGTGGATGCAATGCGGTCCTGCACTTCCCCCATTTCTGACGCAAGACTTGCCTGATACCCTCCCTCCGAAGGAATGTGTCCGAGAAGCGACGAGGTTTCCATTCCCGCAAGCACGAAGCGATACATATTATCAATGAAAAGCAAAACATTCTCCTTTTGATCGCGAAAATATTCGCTGACGCTGACTCCGGCAAGCGCCACCCGAAAACGGGCTCCCGCGGGTTCGTTCATCTGCCCAAACACAAGCGCCGTTTTTTCAAAAAGTTTTGTGCGTTCAAGTTCCAAATATAATTCGTGTCCCTCGCGGATGCGCTCCCCGACTCCGGCAAACACCGCCACGCCCTCATGCCGCTTGATGAGGTTATTGATGAATTCAACGACAAGCATTGTTTTGCCGACTCCCGCTCCGCCGAAAAATCCGATTTTTCCCCCTTCAACAAACGGGGTAAATAAATCGATAATTTTAAGCCCCGTCTCAAGAATTCCCTTCGGAGTTTTTTGCATGATGGCGGCAGGCGGCTCGCGATGAAGCGGATACGGCTTCCCTTTTTCTTTCAGCGCTCCGCGTTTGTCATGCGGCTCTCCAGTAACATCAATGAGGCGCCCGAGAAGCGAACGGGACGCGTTGATCGTCAACGACTCGCCTATAAAAACCGTCTCGGCACCCCTCTTTAGGCGCGATGTCGGCCCCAAGGCAAGAGTTCGCGCAAGGCCGTCCGATAAGTGCTGTACAACTTCAAGAACAAGGCGTTTGTCTGCGCCATCTCTTGCTTCAAGAGCGCTTTGAATCGGGGGAAGCGAGGATGACCCGGGAAACGCAACGTCAACAACCGACCCGCTTGCACGGACAATGACACCGTGAGTGAATTGATTCTTTGTTCGTACCATAGCCATGTATGACTTTTATATTTCCTGCGATTGAACGTACAATCAGATTTTATATTCGAAAAAGGTTTTTGCCCCCCGCTTTCTCCGTTCAAACGCTTCCTTGCCGGTGAAAAGTTCGTTGATATTTCGCGTAATTTTGCCTCGAAGCGCGCGGGTAAATGTGCGGCGCAGTTTCCCGACAACTTCCCTCGCGTTTTCTTTCGCGCGGTTTGTTTCAAGGAGCCGCAGTGAAGCTTCAATCAGACGGACATCGTGCCACGGCTTCGAGAAATGCGCTTTTAAGAGAAGCGCCAGATACCGGCGAATGATCTTTTTGAGGGATGGCTCAATAAAAACATATTCACCGGCCAAGCGCGCGCCCCCGTTCACGCGTGCGCGCATCTTATAAATCGGGGCGGATGCAAAATCATATTCCCCGAGCGCGCGATAGCGGGATGAGGCGACAACAATTTCTTTGAACTCCCTTTTTTCAAGGCCCCGCATGACGCGTTCGACTACGGTTTCCAAAATTTCTGCCGAATTCCGTATTCCTTCAGCCAAAATATACTCGATTTTATACGGAACTTTTTTATCCCTTAAAACGATTTCAAGCTCATGCCCGACCGCAATGATGTTGGCCGGTTTATACGCGGCGGCCTCCGACAACAAAAATTCTGCGGTCCGCTCGCCGAATGATCCCGTCAGCCCAAGCTCCGGCCCGAAGCACAGGAGCAAGAGCGAAGGATTTTTACGGGGTTGTGCCGGAAAAACCGTAATCGGCAAAAAACCTTTAAGCAAATTGTTCAGTTCGTTTTCATATTCCTGAATCTTCGTATAAAAATTTTGGCTTTTTACGCGTTCAAACCCGGCAATTTTTTCAAGCGTTCCCATGACTTCGTTTAAAATTGCCGTTCGCTGAATTTCTTCCCGTAAAATTTTTAAGGATGCCATGGCGGGTCAGCGTGTCGCAAAAACGCATTAGCGCATCTGCTCCGCTGAAAATATGGATTTTAAAATCGTCGTAAATTCGCTGTTCAATTCGGGGGTAAGATCGTGGGATGACCAGACGCGCTCTTTCAAATCGGGAAAATTCGCGCGCACCGTTGCTATCAAATTTTCAGCCGTTTCCTGAAGTGTTCCTGTGTCGGACGCTTTGGATAGATATCCTTCTTTTGCGGCAAAAAGCAAAATGCACTGAAGTTCAAGTTCAATCGGATCTTTTTCCTTTTGCATAAAAATTTCATAAAGCGTCTTCAGGCGCGCGAGCTCTTTTTTCCGCTCCTCGGTTATTTCGATTTCAAATCCGCCGACGCGCATGAGCTCTTCGTATTGCGCAATCGCAAGCCGCAGGCCCTTGCTGAGAGAGCGCAAAACAGGATGTTGCGCTCTCCCCCCGACGCGGGACACCGAAAGCCCGACGTTAACCGCAGGCCGAACTCCGCGATTGAAAATATCCGATTGCAGATATATCTGTCCGTCGGTTATGGAAATGGTATTTGTCGAAATATATCCCGAAATTTCTCCCTCTTGGGTTTGCACAATAGGCAGAGCCGTAATCGAGCCGCCGCCCTTTTTCCTGCCGACTCGCTCAAGAAGCCGTGAATGCAGATAAAAAACATCGCCCGGATATCCTTCCCGCCCGGGTATGCGCTCAAGCATCGCGGATAATTCCCGCCATGCCCAGGCGTGCTTCGTTAAGTCGTCAAATACGATTAAAACGTCCTCGCCCTTGTCCCTGAAGTGTTCTGCCAGGGCTATTCCGATGTAGGGTGAAATGTATTGGAATGAGGCAGATTCGGAACTCGTTGCGGCAACAATCGTCGTGTAATCCATAGCGCCGCCTGATCTTAAAACTTCCATGATGCGGGTTAATTCAACCCGCTTTAGGCCGCAGACGACAAAAATGCATTTCATGGCGCCCGCTCCCGTATGAACCGAACGACCCTGCGAGATGATTGCATCGATTGCGATTGACGTTTTTCCGATTTTCGGATCTCCCAATATCAATTCCCGCTGGCCTCTTCCGACTGGAATTAACGCGTCAACTGCTTTAATACCCGTAACGACGGGCTCTTCCACGACATCCCGCTCCACAACATCAAGCGCGGGGTATTCCATTGTGCGTGTACTCAGCGCCCGCACGTCGGCCGATCGAATTTCACCTTTGCCGTCAATGGGACGCCCGAGCGGATTTATAACGCGTCCGATAAATTCCTCGCCTACGGGAATTTCGAGAAGCCGGCCAAGCGGCCGGATTTCCATCCCCCTGGTAACTTTTTCCCAACCGTCAAAAAGGATTCCTTTCACGGAATTCTCGTCAAACCCAAGGCACATTCCCAATACGCCGTTTTCGCATTCAAACGCTTCCTCAACCATCACGGAAGGCAACCCCTCTATCAAAACGATGCCGTCATGGGCCTCAACAACCCTTCCGACGCGTTTTATAATTGGTGTATACACGGGTGACGCCATTGTACGTTAAAAGAGAAACAAAAATTTTAAAAATAATTATTGCGCGGGAGCTCGAGCTCGGCGGCGGGCGGACAACGACTAAACGTGCTTTGAGAGCCGTGCGTTAAATTTTCCGGCCAAACTGAAATCAAATTCATATCCCGAAGTAAATCGCACCCGCATTCCGGCAACAAGGTTCGGATCCACCGCAAATAAAATATCCTTTGCGATATGTAATTTCTTTTTTATAAGAGATTCGAAATAATTTTTATCTTTCTGCGTGAGCGGAAACGCGGAAATAATTTCGCATGAAGCGCTTTCCTGCATGTGATCAACTGTTTTCAGCATTTCGGGCACCTGCGCCCTGCACCGCGCCACGAGTTCCGCGTGAACAATTTCCGCAATCCCGAGTTCGTTAAATAACCCGTGTGCCGTTTGCATGACTTCTCCGCCGATTGACCGCGAAAGACTCACCCGTAATTCTTCCCTCTCCGCCTGAAGCCGCATGCCGGACTCTTCAATCATCCGGTCGACCTCTTTTTCAACAGTCTCAAGCCGCTCATTTTTGAACTGCGTTGCCGCCTTCTTGCTTCGTTCCAGCACATCCCGGGCAAAATCATCCGCTTTCATCAATTTCAGGCGGGATTCTTCCTCCGTTTCGGCGCGTTTTTTATCAAGATCCGCAAGTCCGTCGGCAATTTTTTTAACTTTTTCTTCCCGTGCCTGAAAAATCCTTATAATGGGCTTATACAGCACATACCACAAAATCGCGCAAAGGACCGCAAAATTTACGATCTGCGCTATGAGTATTTTTACATCTACTCCGATTTCGCCAAGAAGTTCCATTGATTGATCGACGATTAGCTGACAAATTTCACAACAAGCGCGACCACCAATGCGTAAATGCCGAGCGCTTCCGCAAACGCGACCAGGACAAGAGCGGTCAGCTGGATCCTCTCGCCCGCCTCAGGGTTTCGCGCGATGGATTTTACGGCCTCCTTTCCGATTATCCCGATTGCAAGGGCCGGAAGCATAACGCCGAGCGCGATAGTTGCGCCCGCGACAATCGACGATACGACCTGTGGAGTCATGGTATGAAAAATATTTGATCGAAAAATAAAAATGAAATTCCTCCGTTTTTATTTCTAAGACCAAATTTTTATGATTAGTATTTTCCGGAACAATGCCTGCCGCAAAATAAGCAGGCCCGTTCCCGAAAACGTTTTATTTAATTATGATGCCCGCTCAACGCCGCTTTAATAAACATAAGCGACAGGAGCGAAAATATAAGCGCTTGAATAAATCCGACAAAAATTTCAAGCACCATGAACGGAAGCGGAATGATGTACGGCGCCAAAAACCCGATGACAAGAAGCAATACCCCGCCGGCAAAAATATTTCCGAAAAGCCGAAAGGCAAAGGAAAATATCTTTGAAAATTCGCTCATGAGTTCGAGAATTCCGGTGAACGCTCGAATGGGTTTGCGCACATCAATTATTTTTAAAATGAATTGCCACGGGCCGAGTATCCATATCGATATTCCTTGGGTAAATATGACTGAAATGGTTCCGAGTGCAAGCGTTGTTGAAAGATCGGAACTCGGAGATCTGAACAAAGAGAGTGTTCCTTCCGGCGTCTGAACATAAAAAGAATTCAAAAATCCCGGCAATACCTCGATCCAATTCGCGGTGATGATAAAAAGAAAAAATGTCGCGATAACAGGGAAAATGCGCGCCGCGAGTTCCTGTGATCCCAATACGCCGGTGCACAGATTCCACAGCGGCTCGCAGACGGCCTCGACAATCCGCTGTCCCTTGTTCGTTCCGAATTCATTCGTCAGACTTCTCCGCATAATTAAAGCGGTCGCGGCCAGCACGACACTCGTAATGAGCGATGTAAACAAAGCGTTTGATACAAGAAAACCGCCCACTCGCAATACGTATTCCGGATTAAGCTGTATTTCAATCATGGTTGTTGGCTTGACGAGTTTTTTAAAAAAACTATTTTTTTATTTGTATGCTCTTGATGATGCGGAGCACCTCGTATGCGCTTGCGATGAGCGAAAGAACGACGCCGGATAGCAGAAAAAGCGGCAGAGTGCCGAAGTATCGGTCAAGCCAGATGCCGCCGGCGACGCAGACAAGCACTATTGTGCAAATTGCAAATCCGACATGCAAAGCATAGCCGACCAAGGAAAAACCTTCATTTTTTTTTTCGGAATGCGTCTCCATTGCCGCGTTTGTGAATTTGTTGCTACAATATAATAATTATAGAATGCGTGTTTTAATAACACAAGCAGAATATGGACACACCACCACCTCAATCTGAAGCAAAGCCCTTTGCTCCTGTGCCGGCTCCGATTCAAAGGCCTGACGGCATCAAGCATATTATAGCAGTTATCAGCGGAAAGGGTGGAGTCGGTAAATCCACAGTCAGCGCAAATATTGCCGCTTCTTTTGCGATTTTGGGGAATACAGTCGGTTTATTTGATGCCGATCTGACCGGACATTCGCAAAGCATGCTTTTTGACACGCACACTTCCATTGAAAGCATGCTAAAAAAGCACGAACCAGCGGACTGCTGCGGCGTAAAGGTCGCATCATTCGGCTTTTTATACCCGGACGCGAAAACCGTCATCTGGCGCGGCCCAATGATTTCAAACGGCATCAAGGCGCTTTTCGGGCAAACCAACTGGGGAGAACTTGATTATCTTATCGTTGATCTTCCTCCGGGAACATCTGATGCCCAGCTTACCGTCATCCGGGATATCCCGATTGACGGGGGCATCGTCGTTACGACCCCGGATCCGTTGGCGGCCTCCGTTGCCGAGAGAGGACTTGTGATGCTTTCGGAATTGAATAAAAAAATCCTTGGAGTGGTCGAGAACATGAGCGCCGGCGTTTGCCAGGCATGCGGAGATGCATTGCGGCCATTCGGGTCCGGAGCGGGGAAAAAACTTGCCGAGAAATACGGCGTAGCGTTTTTCGGAACAGTTCCGCTCTCGCTGGAATTGCACGATGCGGTAGAATCCCGAAAACCAGTTGTTCTAAAATATCCGGATTCACCCGCTTCGAAATCTTTTTTTCAAATCACCGATGCGCTTAAAAAATCGCTTCCGTAAACACCACGCATCGCGTCCGGTTCATGACAACGCGCCTGCCGTCTGCAATACATCAAGCACAAGCGTTGCGCATTTCACTCGGGCAGGCATCACGGCAACGCCGAGAAGCTTCGTGACATCGGCGGGCCCAGCGGAACGCACACTATCGAGCGGCTTCCCTTTTATATGTTCCAAAAACATTGATGCTGATGCCCTGCTTATTACGCACCCCTTGCTCTCAAAACACGCGTCGGCAACGACGCCGTTCTTCGTTTTCAACATGACGGTCACAGAATCTCCGCAGAGCGGATTCGATCCCCGCGCCTCAATGTCAAAACCGCTCCGTAATCCATAGTTTCTCGGAGCATGATAATGAGAAAGGATTTCGTCGCGGTAGAACGAATCGTTCATGGATAATTAGTTTTTCACGCATGCGGATTTTAAGCGCTTAAAATCCGCATCGCATTTTTAATTCCGGCGATAAAACGTTCCGTATCTTCCGGCGTATTATAAATCCAAAAACTTGCCCGCGCCGTTGCCGTATTTCCGATATATTCCATGAAGGGCATCGCGCAATGGTGCCCCGCGCGTATCGCGACCCCATCCCGATCAAGGACTGTTGCAAGGTCGTGCGGATGAACGCCGTCAAGCGTAAAACTGACGATTGAAGAACGATGTGCGTTGTTTTCCGGCCCCAAAACCCGAACACCCTCGATAGTACGAAGCGCCGACAACACACCGCTGACTTGTTCTTCTTCAAGCGCCCGCATCGCGTCAAACCCGATTCGCCGAATATATCCGATTGCCGCAGAAAGCCCAACAGCGCCCTCGACATTCGGAGTCCCCGCCTCGAATTTCCACGGCAGGTCATGCCACGAGCTTGATTCGACACGGACTTC
>MHQO01000042.1:0-160 GCA_001820675.1 Candidatus Sungbacteria bacterium RIFCSPLOWO2_01_FULL_47_10 | reverse complement strand
TTTTCGAGGATAGTCTCTCTCGCAAAAAGAACGCCTATTCCCATCGGACCCCCGAGTTTATGGCCGGAAAAAGCAAGAAAATCGCATTGAAGCTTTTGAACATTGACCGGAAGGTGCGCGACACTTTGGGCCGCATCGACCAAAAAGAGAATTCCCTGTT
>MHQO01000041.1 GCA_001820675.1 Candidatus Sungbacteria bacterium RIFCSPLOWO2_01_FULL_47_10 | reverse complement strand
CTTATTAAGCAACTGGTCTATTATTGTGTACATCATGTTTTCGTGATATATTCCTTGGTATGGAACACATAGAAATCTCAGTCGTCATACCTATTTTCAATGAAGCCAAAGGATTGGAAACGCTTGTAAAGAAACTGCGCGACGCCTTGTTGAAACTCGGAAAATCTTTTGAAATTATTTTTATTGATGACGGCTCAACCGACGGAACACGGGAACTCCTTCGTGCCCTGCCGGTGCGTGCCATTTTTTTGAATCGGAATCATGGACAGTTCACTGCAATGGCAACTGGCATCCGCAAGGTTCGCGGAAAGATCGTGGTGACGATGGATGGTGACCTTGAGAACGATCCGGCGGATGTCGAGAAACTTTTGAAGAAATTATCCGAAGGATTTGATGTTGTCTCCGGATGGCGGCGCGACCGGTGGAAGGGAGAATTTTTAACGCGGCGCATCCCATCGCTTTCGGCTAATGCGTTTATTTCCTGGGTCACCGGGGTAAAGCTTCATGACTATGGGTGCAACATGAAAGTTTACCGTAAAGAAATTCTCGACCGGCTCCAACTCGCGATCTATATGCAGCGAATGATCCCGGCCTATGCTGCGCGTGAAGGTGCGAAGGTGGCCGAGGTTGCGGTCTCGTTCACGCCGCGCCCATATGGCCGCTCGAACTACGGGTTGCTCCGGACGTTCCGGGTTTTTTTTGATGTCCTTACATTCCACTTTTTCTATAAATACGGTTCGCGTCCGATGCACTTTTTTGGAACGGTTGGCTTGTGGTCATTCATTTTCGGCTTGCTCGTTTTTTTGTACATGGTTTTTTTGAAATTTTTCCGCCACACTGATTTTATCAAAACACCGTTGCCGGTTTTATCAGCGATGTTCGTCATTGTCGGGATCCTGTTCGTCTTGATGGGACTTCTCGCCGAGCTTATAATCCGGCACACCCCTAAGGAAGCCGAACATTATGAAGAAGTTGGGAAATAGAATTGCGGCTGTGGTGTGTCGCCACCGTCTGTTTATCAATTATTGGAACATGTGTCCTTATTGACTATTAACGGTAAGTGTTAAGAATCAGTAGATTTAGGATTTTAATATTTTTAATGTATGTGTGGCATCACAGGTTTTCTAGGTAAAGGTTCACGGGAGACGCTTGAAGCGATGACCGGAACTCTTATTCACCGGGGTCCCGATGACGCCGGCTATTTTTATACTGCTGACACCATTGGTTTGGGTTTTCGTCGGCTTTCCATCATTGATCTTGATACCGGCAACCAGCCCATATTTAGCGAGGACGGCACGATTGCAGTCATTTTTAATGGCGAGATCTATAATTTTCAAGACCTAAAAAAGGACCTTGAAGATCGCCATCATTTTAAAACGCGGACGGATACAGAGGTCATCGTGCACCTCTATGAAGAAGTGGGTGAGAAAGTATTTGAGAAACTAAACGGTATGTTTGCGATAGCGCTCTGGGACGGCCGAAAAAAGAAACTTATTCTGGCGCGTGATCGCTTTGGGAAAAAACCACTCTATTATACAAAGGCCGGAAAAACCGTCATTTTTGGGTCCGAACTGAAGGCGGTCTTAAAGCACCCATTTGTCGTGCGCGAACTTGACCTTGAATCGCTTAATTTATATCTGACTCATGAGTGTATTCCATCGCCCCGTTCAATGTTTAAGAACATTTTTAAAGTCGAGCCGGCATCGTTCCTGGTATTTGAAAACGACTTTCAACGGCCGTCTTTGTATTATCGCCATGAGGCGGGGTTTGAGAAGAGTGGTGAGGCCGGGATGCTGGAAGGGTCTTTGAAAGTTTTTGATGCGAAACTGCGTGAAGCGGTCGAGCGGCGTCTTGTTTCTGACGTGCCGCTTGGGCTTTTTTTAAGCGGAGGAATAGATTCGAGCACGGTGTGCTGGTATGCGCAAGAATTGTCGAAGCGCCCAATGAACTCTTTTTCCATCGGGTTTTCTGACACTGATTTCGATGAAATGCCCGATGCGCGTCTGATCGCCTCCCGAATTGGTACGACTCATCATGAAAAGATGCTTGATTCAAAAGAGGTGAAAGACAGCGTTATGGAATTAGGCGGACATCTTGATGAGCCAGTCGCCGATACCGGTATATATCTTATTCATTGCGTTTCAAAATTCGCAAAACAACACGTCACGGTCGCCTTGAGCGGCTCTGGAGGAGACGAGCTTTTTATGGGATATCAGACATTTCAGGCAAATAAATTTGCTTTTCTTGCAAGTGCGATCCCCGGCCCGATCCGCCGCCAGATCATCCGGCCGTTTGTTGAACGTATGCCAACGTCATTTGGAAAAGTAAGCACTGATTATAAAATGAAACGTTTTTTTCTCGGACTTGAGTATGCGCCGGAACACCGCGATGCAATATGGATCGGAGCATTTGTCCCAGAAGAAAAACGGGAATTATATTCGCCTGATGTACGCAGATGTCTCGCGCACGCGAATGATTTTTCCGCGGTTGATCGGATCATTAATACAGCCAAAGAATTGCCATACCTTGAGCAGGTGTCCCTGATGTATCAAAAATTGTATATGATGGAAAATATCATTCCGTATTTTGATCGCGCGAGCATGGCGGTATCTCTTGAGGTGCGCTCGCCCCTCCTTGATTATCATATAGTCGATTTTGCGAATTCTCTTCCTGAAAATTTTAAGATGCGCGGCTTAAAAGGAAAATATTTTTTAAAAAAATTGATGGAAAAACGACTGCCCGCTTCGGTCCTTCATGCAAAAAAAAGAGGGGGGAATATCCCGGTCGCGCGCTGGCTTCGTGAAGGTTTGAAAGATATAATGGTTGGTACATTGAACAAGAACAGGGTCGAGCGGGACGGTATTTTTCAGTATGAGTCGATAAAGCGTTTGATCGACGAGCATCTGGCTGTGAAGAAAGACAATCGCAAACAGCTGTGGTCGCTTATCGCGTTCCAACTTTGGAAAGAGCATTGGCTGAAATAAAGTTTATGATCATCCACATGAAAGAAATTTTAAAACGCCATTGGCAGATCTTATCGCTCAGCATTGTGATCGGGCTTCTTTTCATTTATCCGCATATCTATCTTCGAACATTCGACAGCGCGCATTTCATGGGGGTCGATGTGTTGGGATCAGACGCGGAGAGTCATTACGTTGCGCGCATTCAAGAGGTCTATGACGGACACCAGGCGCTCGGGCAAACGTTCCTGTGGGAAGGGAAAGACCTGCCTTATCTCGGTCCGCCTTTTGAGGAGGCTGCTGTCGCTTATATGGGGAAAGCGCTTTGGATGAACTCGGTCCAGGTGAACATTTTCGCGAAATTTCTATTCGGTCTTTTGCTGTCGCTTGTTATTTATTTTTTTGTCCTGGAATTGTTCTCTGATCGCCTTCTTGCGCTTTCTGCTACCGCCTTTATTCTTCTAGGAAGCGTTCTGACATCGCTGCCCGATATCCGGTCTCTTTTGTCTCCCGAAGTGAAAAATTTCGAATTTTTACGGTATGCTCGTCCGATTAATCCTTTGATAAGTTCTCTTGTCATGTTCGGATATTTATTGGCATTTTTGCGCCACCAAAGATCCCGCTCAAAAACTTATTTTGCGGCAAGCGGCATTCTGCTCGGTCTGTCTTTTTACGCGTATGTATATATATGGACGTATCTTTTGGTCATGAATGGGCTTCTTTTGCTTTGGTATGCGGCGAGGAAAAATTTGACACTGTGCCGGGATACCGCTCTTATTACGGCGCTTTCTTTGGTTATCGCGCTTCCATATCTGATGTCGGCCTATTCAATGTCGCATCACCCGTTTTACCAGGGAGTTTTCGAGCGCCAGGGCTTTTTTAGGACCCACATGCCGATCTTAAGCAAATTCGGGCTCCTTGGTCTTTTAGCGATCGTTTTTTCTTTTTTAAAAAAGTCGCCAGCCATTACCGCATATGGCGTCATTGCTTTTGTTGCATCTCTCGTTGCCATCAATCATCAAGTCCTTACCGGGATAAATATCCAGAATGATCACTATCATTGGTATGTCGTCACACCGCTCGCCAGCGTGTTCATTCTGACCTCACTTTATTTTTACGTCGGCAAAATATCGGGGATGAAAGCCCAAAAGGCCCTGTCAACTTTTCTTATCGCTGTTTTTCTCTTCACCGGGTTTTTTGTGCAATATAGATCATACGGTGCCATGCGCGACGAAACTCTTAGGAACCAACGCTTGGCACCCGTTCTCGACTGGCTGAAAAAGAATGTGCCAGCCGAAAGTGTTATATTTTCATCTCGCTTGTTTTCAGACTTGATACCAGTATATACGCCGTTCAATGTCTATTATTCTTCCTACGCACCCTATTATCTGATATCGGATGAGCGGCTTCTCACAGGCTATTTTCTCCAAGTCTTGTTCGAAGGGGTTTCGGAAAAGGACGCGCGCGAATATTTCATGAGCCATAAAGATTCCGTTGCCGCAAATCTTTTCATGTTGAAGTATCGTTATACCAACGGATGCTCGGCATGTTTTCCTGATACTCTACTCACAGAACTTACTGAGAAATATAAAAACTTCCTGAACGAAGGCGTCCAGATTCGGACAAGAAAATACCGGCTGGATTATATCGTCTGGGACAAAGAAACAAACCCGGGCTGGAAATTCATGGATAGGGAGGTCCAGCAACTTTTTGTATCGGGCGATATCGTCGTTTTAAAAGTTTTTTAACACCCAATGCAGGATCAGTCAGGCTCATCTGGCTGATTCTATGAGTATTGAACAGGTGTCTATTTTGTGGTATCTTTTGTTGGAAAACAGGCGTTTTATATGTTGCGAAACGGACGTATGAAAAACATGAAAAAGCAAAAAATAATCAGTAAAATAAGTCAGATTTTGAAGAAATACGGCACTCAAAGGACTGCACTCTTTGGTTCTGCCGCGCGGGGCGAGCTAACGAAAAAGAGCGATATTGATATTCTGATAGATATAAAAAAATATCGGCCTTTTTGAGTTGATACGGCTTAAGCTTCATCTTGAAGACATATTAAAACGCAAAGTCGATTTAGTAGAGTACACAGCGATACGGTCGCGCCTAAAAAAGCAAATTTTAAAAGACGAATTCATTTTTTATGAAAAGGAGTAATGAAGTTTATATCGAAGATGTTTTGGAAAGCATCGGGCTCATTCGAAAATATGCGGCGAACGTTACCGGAGCCGGGTTCATTGGTGATCCTGAATTGCAGGATGCGATAATGAGGCGTCTTGAAATCATCGGAGAAACGGTAAAGCATGTTCCTGAAAAAATACGAAATGAGTTTCCTAAAATTCCATGGCGGGAGATTTCCAGCATGAGAGACATGCTAACGCATGAATATTTTGGTATTGATGAAAAAAGAGTTTGGAAAACGACACGAGAAGACATTCCTGATTTGGAAAGGAAGATGAAAAAGGTCCTTAAATTTATCCGTGGGTAAAGGGTGTCATGCGGCATGCTTTCTATTGTTATCCCCGTCTTTAATGAAGAAAAAAACGTAGCGGAGCTTCATCGGGAGCTTGTTTCAGCGTTGAAAAAAAATGGCAAGGGCGGGTCGCATGAGATTATTTTCGTAAATGACGGATCAACCGACGGAACGCTTGCGGAATTAAAGAAACTTGCCGGTGTGAAAATAATTTCTTTTACGACGAATTTTGGGCAAACGCCCGCGTTTGATGCCGGGTTCAAGGCGGCCAAAGGAGACATTGTGGTTTCCATGGACGGCGATCTGCAGAACGATCCTGCTGATATTCCGTCGCTTCTTAAAAAATTGGACGAAGGATACGACGTTGTCTGCGGCTGGAGGCATCCGCGGAATGATTCCGGTAGTAAGGTTTTTGTGTCGTATGGAGCGCGGTTTTTGCGCCGCATACTTCTCGGCGATACTTTGCATGATGCTGGATGCAGTTTGCGCGTATACAGGAAACATTGTCTTGAAGGTCTTGATCTTTACAGCGAAATGCACCGATTTATTCCGTCCATCCTTGCGTCTCGCGGTTGGCGCGTTGCTGAAATTCCGACGCATCACCGGGCGCGAAAATTCGGAGTTACAAAATACAATTGGGCGCGCTCAATTAAAGGGTTTACAGACATGGTAACGCTGTGGTTTTGGTATCGTTTTCGGGCACGGCCGGTGCATCTTTTCGGAGGCGGGGGACTACTGCTTTTCGGCGCGGGCTTTATTCTTGCCATCGGAGTCTTTGTTGCCCGCATTTTTTTTGGCGTGTCGCTCTCCGATAAAATCTGGCCGCTCGTTTCGATTTTTCTCATGCTCTCCGGCATCCAGCTTTTTGTCACCGGCCTTCTTGCCGATATTGCGATTA
>MHQO01000040.1:22699-24177 GCA_001820675.1 Candidatus Sungbacteria bacterium RIFCSPLOWO2_01_FULL_47_10 | reverse complement strand
CCAAAACCTGCAGTCGCTCGAATATATCCTCAAACGAATGGTACATAAAGAAATCGGTGAAATCCCCCGTTTTTTTCTTGATGTAAACGGATATCGCGCGGGCCGCTTGGATGAGTTGAAAGAGGAGGCGCGGGGCGTTGCAAAAAGGGTCAGGTTGTATCGAAAAGAAGTCCGTCTCCGCCCCATGAACTCGTTTGAACGAAGGGTTATTCATACGGCCCTTGCCGAATATCCCGATATTATGACGGAATCTATCGGAGATGCGGAGCGAAGGGCGGTTGTGATAAAGCCATATCCATAAAAGCGTATTCTCCCCGCGAAAGCACAAAACAGAGAGTCACAAAACCAAAATAAAACACAAACAAAGCGTACAAAGCACAAACCGAAACATGTTTGTATTGGAAAATAAAATCAGTCCCGCTAAAAGCGGGACTGATTTTTATGTGCATACCCTATGGCTCAAGACGCAGTCTCCAAAGAGTAAAATCTTTTTTATCCTGAAAGAAGAGAAATTGATTGTCGAGGGACATAAAAAGATTGAATGCGTCGAATTCTTTCTCTGAGAAAAGGTCAGATGCCGTGGTTGTTGTGGCGTTAACGGAAACGAATCGGTCCTTGAAAAACGCCGTTCCCATGTACCAGTCGTCCGGAAGTGTTACAAATTCCGCAAGGTTCTTTGGGGCGGCGCATATGATCCCCGCTCTTCCATACATAAAAACGCATTTTTCGGGGAGCGTTGGTGCGTCAATCATTCGAGACCCTCTTCCGTCGGCATCCGAAAGGGCGAGTGAAAGAGCCATGCCGCTTGCATTTGTTTTCGCGTACAGAAGCGAGGATCCGCCAGGAGACGGGAGGATGGTGAGGCCGTATTGTTCGACGAATATCTTTTCAAAAGAGGAGCGTTTGATGTCGAATGAAAAAAGTATTCCCGGAGCGATACCCGAAGGGCGCGACGCAAGGAGAATAGTGTTTGAAGACGGCCAGAATACATTAAAATCGGGAATCGGCGTGGTATAAAGCACCTTCGGCTTTTGTCCGTTTTCATCGGCAATAGTCAGGCCGGATGAATCCCCCTGCCGGATCATATAGGCGATTTGTTTTCCATCGGGCGACCAGGCGGCGGCCGTGACGCTTTGGGGAAGAAATGTGACATTTGTGGTCGCAACGTTTCCGATAAATCGTTTGAGAGAATCCGATTCAATATAGGAAACAATTCCCTTTCCTTTCTTGGGGCCCTGCCACAGCGACTCATAAATTCCAAGAACCGTGACATTCGAAAGTTTTTGGACGTTTTTTCCGCTCGTATCGACCGATTCAAGATTGCCTCCGGCTTTTGCGTAATACATGATTCGTTCTCCATCTTCGGTGAGTGTTGGCGATATGATGGGTTTGGAAACAATCTGTATAAGCCGCCCTTCGCGCTCTGCCTCCGTTTCTCCTCCCGGCCGCGGCCGCGGAGGCGTGGGGGGCGCAGGCGG
>MHQO01000040.1:19351-22671 GCA_001820675.1 Candidatus Sungbacteria bacterium RIFCSPLOWO2_01_FULL_47_10 | reverse complement strand
CCTGAAACGTCGCCCCCTCTTTGTGGAAGAAATAAAAATAGATTCCTACACCGATTGCAATGAGGGCAACGACAACACCTATCGTAATATAAATTTTTTTTCGTTTTTCCATAAGAAAAAGGATAAATTAAAACATGGAATCCTATAATACACTCGATATTTTAACACGGCTTTCCTGCATAAGAGTTCAAACACGGAAGCGTGAAACCTTTCGTAAGATCAGGATTGATGGTATATAAAATGACAAATGAAAATGCGGCAAGGAGAAGGCCGTATATGGCATTCCACATCCAGCGTTTTGCTTCACTTGTTTTTGAAGGATTTGCCGCGGCGCTGACGTAAAGCACTCCGCCATAGACGAGCGCTCCAAGCGATAAAATGCCCACCGACCCCAGTAGAAAGTTATAAAGATTCGATAAATATTCAGAATATGTCGGATGCTCTACTTCTGCCAAAGATCGTTCTGCGGATTGAATTATAATACACTCACCCGCTGTTTTTCCTTGGCAGGGCGATTGGGCGCCGCTTGAGACCGCAAAGCCGAACACGGCGACTGAATAAAGTATTAAAAAGACAAATCTTGTTTTATACATAAAAACTTAAAAAATTAAGGCATGTCTCGAATATATTCAAGAACGGCTCCTATGATTATTAACGGTAAATCAGCCCGAACGAATTGGACATTTGGCTCGTAAGCCCGGTTTTGTTGGAAATGACAAGGTAGATAAATTGGGGAAGAATAGCGCCTTCTTCAGAACGAATCGTAAGAAGGCCCGGAGCCGCGGGATCTTTTGAGGGCACACCCTCTCCGTTTAATGCCCATGCGTAACGAAGCGAGTCGCGGAATTGTTGCGGCAGATGGAAAAGTTCCGCCGCCACATCGAGGGTTTCCCCTGCCGGAAGTTCAAGCGATGTGATAGTGCGCGCGTAGTCGATTCCTTCAAGCGGTTTTAATCGATAGAAATGTATCGTGGGGGGGCGATCCGCGCCGACATTGATTCTTTTTTCTTTTGAAATTGTTCCGGCAAAATTTTTTACGGTAAGCGAGAGTGTTTCTTCTACTCCTTCAAACTGCGGCGTAAAAGCGAGCAGTGACTTTCCGAATCCGGATTGCTTGCTTAGTGTCGAATCAAGGTGCTTCCATCGGTAACTTAGATTTTGCGGAGACGTACCCGGAAATTCCGGCAACGCAAGAATTGATATTTTTGACTTGGGTGCGGGAAGCGCCTTTCCTTTATACCAGGGAGGCGCGATTGAGTCGACCCACCAATAGAAAGAGAGGTTGCTCACCTGCAAGAGAATGGTTTCCGAGTTGATCGTGCCGTCCGGCAGTGTGACATCTGCCCGAATCGAATATGTCTCCCCGATACTGCCTACCGCCGTTTCGGCGCTACGTTCGCCAACACCCGACGCAATAAGCTCGTCGTTCACATACCACTGGATTTTTGCAAAATTGGGGTCAAAACTGAATGTTTCGAGGGACAGTTTTACCGTCTGTCCGGGAGACGGGTCTCGCGGGTATGCGTTTATTTTGAAGCTCACCCTGATCTGTGATTGCGTGTTGTAAATTTCCGCGGGGATCGGAACATATGTGGGAGCCACGATATATTGCCGTTCGGTCGGCTCGAATCCGGCTCCCGGGTCAACGAGGACGCGGACAATGAATATTTCTGATTTTCCTTTCACCGTTTCGATTTTTATCGAGTTTTTCCCCATCCCCGACGCAGAAGGAATGACGACGTCATTTACATACCACGTAAATGACGTTGAGCCGACAGCAAAGTTATTCGACTCGACCGTCACTATTGCCGTATCGCCCGCGTAGAGCGGAATCGGCTCGGTTGTGAACCCAAACGAAGGAACGGTCTGGGCGGAGGCGACGTGAATAGTGATTGCAAAAACGGCAGTAAGGGCGATTACGACGGCACATAGTGGAATTTTTTTTGACAGTGTTGGCATGGCTGTTTGTCCGATACGATATGATAATTTTAACATATTCGACAGCAGTTGAAAATTCCAAATGTTGAAGAATTATGCGTATTCTTCTTTAGGCCCGGAATTTTGCGGTGATCCCGCGCGAAGTCCCGCATCAACCTCGCTTTTTCTTTTCATGGCCTGCCGCGCGCTTCTTGTGACCACCCACCACATATTGATAATGATAAACGTGTTGATCGGCAAGACCCCCAAAAAAGGAGCGAAGTCAATAGCAAAACCAAAAATATATATTAACACGCGCTCCGGCATCTGCTCGTTAAATCTGCTGTACCAGCCCGAAGTAAGGAGAAAAACCCAAAGAACGGCCGACAAAATAGTATCAAAAAAGAGAAAAAGCACATTAAAGGCGACACCTATAACCGGTATTAATGATACAATTGAAGAAATCAGATCGGACACATCAAGCATAATTGCAACGGAAAGGGCGATAACGAATATTCCAAGATCGTGGCCGCTTTCAATCCTTGCTCCGACTTTTTTTCCAAGCCGTACCGCGGCCGATCCCGACCTCCTTCGCATATCGGTAAGCTTCAGCCCGTATTCTCTTCGTTCGTTTTGAAGTTCTTCAAAATGTTGTTGTTCTTGTCCGTCCATATTTTTGGCGCGATACCGATCAAATGTAAATTATGCGATGTTGTGCAAACCCAACCCGATCACGCGTGTTGTTTTCCGTATTCATCCTTTGCTTTTTTTACAAGCAGTAACTGCTCCGGGTCCGATGTTATGATCTGATCTTCGGTGTATGACGCGATGACTTTGACTGCGACATGCTTGAGTCCCGCAAAAAAAATCCCTTCTCCAACTTCGGATTCAAGCAGTAAAAATTTTTCCTCCTCCGTAAGATTGAATGTTTTTACCAGCGTGTCTATTGTGGCGGGGCTTTGTTTCAGAAGCAGTTGAATTGAAGAATTGGTAACAATGGGCTTTCCGTACGGGGATTCCATAAAATCCGCAACATCCTGCGTGATGGTTGCAAGCCCTAAATAATATTTACGCGCCCTTTTCGCGATTCCAAAAAGAAATGACGCCCCGTCCTCCGTTTTCATAAGCCACCACGCCTCATCTACCACAAGGAGGCGTTTTTTAATGTCGGACCTGACCGCATTCCATATAAAATGGAGAACAATATACATTCCGACCGGCCGTAATTCTTCTTCCATGTCGCGGATAGAAAACACAACAAGCCGGTTTCTCATATCAACATTTGTCTGCTGATTTATAAAGCCGGCCCATGTTCCCTCGGTATATTTTTTTATCCGTATCGCAAGGCTTTCCGCCCCCTCGGTATTCGAGAGAATGAGCGCGAGGTCTGATAGAAGCGGCGG
>MHQO01000040.1:17822-19238 GCA_001820675.1 Candidatus Sungbacteria bacterium RIFCSPLOWO2_01_FULL_47_10 | reverse complement strand
TTGCCGCGGATTCGTCCTCGCGCGGCGGAGGGAGATCAAAAGGATTGAGGTGGTGGGGGGAAGTCAGCGATATGTTAAAATTCGAGCCGCCCACCGCCTGCGAAAGATATTCATATTCGCGCTCCGGGTCAATGATGATAACATCGGTTCCAAACATGAGTGTCCGCAAGATCTCAAGCTTTATGGAATATGACTTTCCCGCGCCGGAGACCGCAAACGAAATTGAATTCGCGTTCTCGAGCGAGAAACGGTCAAAAAGAATCAAGCTGTTGTTGTGGCGGTTGATGCCGAAGAGAATTCCTTTGTTTGAGGTCAGGTCGAACGACACAAACGGAAATGTCGAGGAAATGGGAGAGGAATTCAAATACGTATGGATGAGGAGCTTGTCCGTTGCGAGAGGCAGGGTGGAATTGAAACCATCTTCCTGCTGAAAAAGCGCGGGTTTAATATAGACGAGTTTTGCTTCAAGCATGCCCCGCAGTTGGGCCTCGTTTTTGTTCAGTTCTTCTTCGGTGTCCGCATACACGGTGATATACAGTCCGAAATTGAAAAGTTTTTCCTGCGCCTGCTGGAGCTTATCGCGGATTTCTTCAAGGTCGCGGTATGCCGTATCCATAATCGGATCGCGCACGAGTCCGTGCTCCTCCCGTGTCTGGATTTGCGATTGAACCCGCGCGACTTGTCGCCGCAGTTCCCGCAGGACAATGGAGGTGTCAACAGGGTGCACGAACATCGCGATATCGAAAATTTTATCGAGATTGATGATGGGAGAGAACCAATTTGTGTGAAGGTAGCGGGGGTATGAAAAGAAAAAAATGGTGCGCACGAATTTTTCGCCGAGCCGCAAAAAACTCGGGCTCACCTCGAGAGCCGCGGGAGATATGATGTCCTTGAGCCCGAGTTCGCCGGTTTTATAAATTTCCTCCGGCGATACAGCGTACATCTGCTGACCCGCTTCGTCAGATTTTTTTTCTTCTTTTTGTCTGGTCAAGAAGGGAAGGAATGCCATAGTATGATGCCAATCTACAAATTAATGCCAATTCGGCGAATTACGAACAGCGTTTTTTCCTTTATTCGAACGTATTTTCTTCTTTCTTTCCGAATTCGCCCTGATTGTAGAGGCCGTACAAAAGCTCAATGACTTCTTCGGTATTAAGCTGGGCGGTCCTTATTCCGAGGCGGACAAGGCCGAGCTGTACTTGGTCAACCCTCTGTTGAAGCTGGTTTTTTCGTTCCTGAAATTCAAGTTCTTCATTGGTTTCTGTCGAGGTTTTTTTCTGCGCCGATTTTCCCGAAAGAAGCGAAGTAATGCCGCTCGTGATTCCTTCGATGACTCCTTCGGGGGTCGCGGCAACGGAAAACATCGCGAGGTCGTACGGTATGGTGACATAGAACGTTTTTGATACGATATTCGAG
>MHQO01000040.1:15571-17810 GCA_001820675.1 Candidatus Sungbacteria bacterium RIFCSPLOWO2_01_FULL_47_10 | reverse complement strand
GATTTTACGAATTCTATGTATTCGTCGATTTGAATTTTTAGAAGTTCATTTGTTTCTTCGCGCGATTGCCCCCGCATTGACTCAAGATACGGGGCGATATTCAATCTTCGCGAATGAATGACAAATTGCACGGAAAAATCGAGAGAATTCAGAAAATTCTGGTATTGAAAAACGATTGCTTCCTGCTCTTCTGCGGACTTTAAAGCGAAATTAAGGGAAGAGGCCATAAGAATTGCCCGCAACCCCCCGCTTTTCAAAACAATGACTCCGTCGCGGACGGTGGAGAGGTTAAGAAAGTCCTGTGCGGCCCGCGCGGATTTTGACTGAGATGATTGTTTTGATTGTGTTGGTGGGGGGGGCATAGAAGGGGTGTGGCGTTTAGGGTTTAATGCCTTATGCGAGATTCTTATTGTTTAGTTTTCTCCTTAATATCCAAACTCCAGGCAAGATCGGACAAGCGGGATTCATTTCCTTTCGGAACCGCGATTTTCGGCTCCGCCCTTGATTCCGGAATCTTTTTTGTTTCTTTCGGCAGGTTTTTCCAAACAAAAAGACGCGGTTTTGTGTAAAAATTCATCGCGCTCGACAATATTTTTGAAAACGGCTGGCCGTTGACTTTGACGAAAGCAAGAGATGTGAAAAGTATGCCGACCGGTATGATGACGATAACAAAAAGCCAGAACGGCAGAGCGAAATACATAATAACTCCCCCGACGGCGCCCGCCAAAAGAAAAAAGAATTGTTTTAGCGTCAACGGCCCAACAACCTTGTCTTCAACATTGATAAATTGTGGAACTTGATACTGTTTCATGTGCCTCGCTAATTTGCACAAATTTGACCACAAATGCCACTAATTTAATACTCTGCGATATTCAAGGCGCTTGTGTTTGAAATTGGCAATGATTGCCAGCCTGAGATTGGTTGTTTTCAAATACCTTAATGCCTGTTTGATGTCGTTGTCTGTTATTCTCCATATCATTCAACCGACTCTCTATACGGATCAGAATGGTACTTCGGCGGGGTTTTTTCGGCGATTCTCGCTTCAAGCGGTTTTTCTTTCGGAAGCGTTTCAAGGAGCTTTGGCTTCAATTCTTCTTCCACTTCTGCCATTTTTATCGATTCCGGGTGTTTGGGTTGTGACACGCCTTGTGGGGGCGGTGGAATTGAATGAACGCTTGGTGGAAGCGGCTTTACGGTATCACCCATCGGAAGACCCGGTGGGGGCGGCGGAGTGGGTCGCGATATCGGTTCGGCGGTCCTTAGCCGCTGAAGGACTTGTTCCGTGTCCTGTCGAAGGGCCTGAGGAATATGTTCCGGTTTTTTTTCAATCTCGCTCTCTGGTGCAGGCCGCGCGGGAGGAGTAGATTTTGGTGTCGCCTGCGGTACTGGCGGCGTTGGGGCCGTCGTCGCAATCTCTTCGGAAATGTTCATGCCGTATATCCCGCGCAGTTCTTCGCGTATCGGCAAAAATATTTTATGGTTTATTTCCTGCGCGATCTCCCCCGCCTTTTCCTGTGGAATATCGAGGAGTGTTTGAAGATTCGTTATAAAATCGCTCGCGCCCACCATGCCGAGCATGATAAAGCCGACCTCCTCGGCAAGAAGCCCGATTTGTTCGACATTGAGGCCGTGCTTTTGCCCGACAGAATAAATAACCTCGGCGGTGGACACCCCCGTCATTACCTGTTTTATTTTATCAGGAAGAGAGTCGTATCTTCGGCCGACTTCTTCTTGAAGTTTTTGTCGTTGTTCTTCTGTCATCCTGACGCGCAACCCGCAACCAACGACTTACAACATGAGTTGTTTGTTGTTGGTGGTCGGTTGTTGGTTAATTACGGCGTTCCGCCCGTTCCTCCGGTACCGCCGGTTCCTCCTCCACCGCTTGCTTCACGAATCACTCTCCGTAACATATCTTCTTCACTCTCCCCCCTTCTGGATAGCACCCGTCCTTGTTCTATGACCACTCTCGTTGGCGATGCGTTCGCCCATTGAACAACGTCGGGGTTTGCGCCGCGCGCCTCAAGCAGTTCGCCGAGGTGTCCCTGTACAACTTGAGCTCGTGCCTGTTCCTGTGTTGATCCTTGGGCAACGAGAGCATCAGTCCATTGCTGCATTTGTTGGCCAAGATGAGTGTTATTTGTAATTTCCTCATCCATATATTCATGATATACCTCTCTCCACGCCTTAAGCTGACCGCTGTTTTCCATAAAGGCTCTCATTTCCCTTTCCTTTCCTTCTT
>MHQO01000040.1:10948-15557 GCA_001820675.1 Candidatus Sungbacteria bacterium RIFCSPLOWO2_01_FULL_47_10 | reverse complement strand
ATTCCTGAAGCGCCTGGTTGCCCTTTATATTTTCCGGTGTCGCTTTTTCCCGGAGTTCGTAATCCGTCAACCCTCTTAAGTATTCAGTTCGTGCTTGGGCGAATTTTGGATCGTTTAAGGCAATGTTTTTGGAGGTGGCGGCGCTGAGGTCAACATCACTAAGTAATGACGCTATTTTTCTTCGTGTTTCCGCCGCGTGCATCGGGTCAAGGGCCGCGGTCCGGTTAATATCCTTCATGAATTCCCTCTTGCCTCCTTCCCCATGCGCGAGCCAGCCCTTCTCAATCCGCTGTATATCTTCCTTGCCTGCGGTTTTTAGGAACTCCGCGCGCACTGATGCGCTAGATCCTCTGAAACGCGCTCGCGCGGTCTCGGGGGCCGCACCCCGTATTGCACTGCGCAATTGAGTGGCTTCCCTTCCCACAATTTCATCCCGCTTCCGGATTGCCGCTTCCGGCGCTTTCATGGCGTGGCGCAATACTGGAATGCTTGCCAAGGTACTGCCAATCCGTGAGTCGCGGAATGCTTCCGCGGCCCTGCCCGTCGGCTTCATTGCCTGGCGTCCTGCCCACCTCTTCCCGCCGCGCGCCATCCGTTTCCCGAGTGCCAACGAACTTCCCGCAACCGCAATTCCCATTTTATTTGAAACAATAAGGGCTCCTATGAGAAATCCCCCCCCCAATACGATACGTGCGAGCACCTGAACAAGCGATGCCTCCCCCGGCACTCCGAGCACGGTTACGCCGAGCCAGAAGAAAAACGCGAACGCGGGGTAGAAAAAAGACCATTTGACGAGCGAATCCCACCACATTGACCAATACCTGTTGGTTGCGGGTAGTGTCATTGCCAAAAACGCTATTGGGCCAAGAACGACAACAAAAACAAGCGCGATAATACGGTATACGAGCATAAACACTCCGGCCAAAATAACAAATACACCAATTGGATATGCAAAAGCTTTTATGATAACCCTGTATGCATATGCCGAGATCATGGCCGAACCATCGTCCGGATTGGCTCCCATGGCGACGCGAACTTGCGCTACCTGGTTTAATGTTTCCTGTGCGCAGACGGTAAGCTTAAGGCCCTTATATATGATATCGGCTACTTTACTTTCGCTTGCGGCGGTGCCGTATCCCTCACAAAGGCTCTTGGTAAGCGTTGCCCAAAAACCCGTTTCGTCCTTATATCCTCCGTAGAACCACTTATCAAGCATGGCCTCGGCATTCTTTCGCTTGTCTTCGTTTTTGTCATAAATACTGCCTGCCGCCTGCTGTCCGCTGTTAAGACTTCCGGTTTTGCCCCGGACCGCGTGCAAGTTGAGACCCATGTCGCGAAAAGCCGTATTTAAAGAGCCCTTCTGTTTTATTATTGAAGCAAAAAAGAAGTTCCCGAGCGTGGTGGAAGTATTTATGATAAGTTGCGATATCGAAAAACTGAAATTTATAAGAAGAGCGACAACAATGATTTTGGGAAGAAGGGCCCGCGCGCTGTATGACTCATAAGACAGTATGGTGGCGATAGCAACCCATAGGATAAAAAGAACAAAAAACATATTCGCGACATCTCGTGTTGCTTTCCAGCCGATGGTTGAAACGACGAGAATGCCGGATTGGTTCGGTCCTCCGAGAAATTCTTTCGTTAGGTCGACAACAAAAAAGAACATGCCTTCCGCCATGTGCATGAAACTGCCCCCCACCGCATCAAGGAGCATGTTCACTACATACAACGCAACACAGCCAAGCGACAAATAATTGCAATTTTCTGGTGTGGGCTTGTCGTCGTTCGCGGGCCCTCCCTGACTTCTGCCAAGAGGCAAATCCTTAATGCCTTTATATCCTTGGCGCATGGCCGCTTCTTGTTCCGGAGTCCAGCCCATCTCACCGACGTCATACCGTACGGGCTCGCCCGTAAGTTCGTCGGTTAACCCGTCATCGACGGGGTAGCAATCCTCATACTCGGGCGAGCAGACTTCTGATGCCTCGGCGCGCTGAATTGGGCCGTGTTCAAAACCGATCGAAACGACCGATGCCCACAAAAGGAAAACACCGGCGATAATGAGAATCTTCTTTTTTATCGACACGTTTTTCATTGATTGTTGGTTACGGCGTTACCGTAAGTAGAAAAGATGTGAATCGGGTTAATCCTCCGCTTTTGCCGGTTACGGTTATGGTATATGTTCCCGCCGGAGTTGATGTGAGGGTCGTAATCATAAGTGACGCGGAACACGTTGCGATGCATCCTGTCGGAGAGAACAGCGCGACAGCGCCCGCGGGAAGGCCCGATGCGGAAAAGTTAACGAGTTGCGCACTGCCGGACATTCGGGGCGCAAGGACGGAAGTTGTCGTCGCGGATCCTTGCGATACGCTTATTGCTCCACCGCTTGCAAGCGAGAAGTCGAACACGGGAGGCGGCGTGCTTGGGGCTGGCGCCGGTTGCGCTTGGGGCGGGAATGCTTCGTCAAGTCCGTCGCTTATGATTTTTCCGACGCCCGCGTCAAGGATGTCGGCAAGCGCGGAAAGGCCGCAGGAAATGATTGCTTCCTGGAACTCTTTCGCCGCATCGCACGCGCGATAATTTGAGCCGATAGATTCCCGGAGGAAACCTTCAACAACTGCCCCTGGGGTTTTGATTTTTCCGGTTTTGGGGTCCTTTATGCCGGTGAATCCCAAACTTGAAAGTATTTCATCCATTCTTCTACCAATAGTAACGCCGCGTGATGTTTTTTTAATATAGCCAAGTTTCATTACCTCATCCAAATCGTCAGTTTCCAGGAACGCAATAATATACGGTATATTTTGTATGAAAGCCGACCCGCCCTGTCCAAGGTTGGTTGTGGATAGGGAAATGAACTCCTGATATCCAAGGGAGCATGAAAAATTAAATCGAAGAGTTGTTTGGGAGGTAATCGTTTTTGGAACAGAATACCCGTAATTGCAGAAGTTAATTCCGGTAAGCTGGGTGAGAAGCATGCGTGTCGCATATTCCGCCCAGCGGGTCGGGTCGGCAAAATAGCTTCCGGTAAAAAGAGGCAGGTCAAATTGTCCCGTAACAATCCACTGGATAACGGCATCGCGGAGCATGCTGATAATCAGCTTCATCGCCGCCGTCGCCGCGACATCCAGCCCGAATTTTTTTACGGTGACATTCAGTGTGTCCTGCCACGAGGAATTTGAGTTT
This sequence comes from Candidatus Sungbacteria bacterium RIFCSPLOWO2_01_FULL_47_10, assembly GCA_001820675.1. GTDB lineage: Bacteria > Patescibacteriota > Minisyncoccia > Sungbacterales > GWA2-42-14 > 2-01-FULL-47-10-A. The sequence continues at coordinate 12,377 of MHQO01000040.1, read as the reverse complement.
ACGACAAGATTTTTTTTATCTCCAGTAGGAACCTCCGCTCCACTACTTTGTATGGGTCCAAAAATAGCGGTAAAAAGGATTACCGAAAGTACGATGACCGCAACAGGTTTTTGGATTTTTAAAAGCATGGCTATTGAAAAAATGCATAGCCCTTCTCGTTCGGGCTGAATGCAATGCCGGCTTCCTTAAGACGCGCCCCGATTTGTTCCTGGAATTCCAGCATGCGTATTTCGTTGGGGAAATAAAGACCGACAACCTGCAGAGTATACAGGGGATCGTTTTCGGTGTTTCTGAATATCCGGAGGATTGCTTTGTTCCGTTCAATATATGTCAAAAGTTCAATGGCAAAATCTTCATATCCTTCGGGAACGGGGATTTTTTTTAATGAAAGAGCGCCTGTCGTGTGGGCATCAATGAATGCGTCGAGTTTTGCAAGCCCCGCGAAATTTTTTGTTTCAAGCGCCTTCGTAAGGACGGCGATAACATCTCTGCTTTCGTCGTTAATCGTAAAAAAGTTTTTTTCATATACCTCTGTGAACACGGTATTGAAGTAATTCTTCATCGCAGAGGAGTTGTTTTCTTTTGATATCGTAAAATCATGTATCGTTATCGGAGCGGTCAGTGACGCAAGCGTTGCCTGTGAATCAAGAAGCCCCATTTCCTGTACAACCGCCCCGGCGGTTTCCGTATCAACTTCAATGTTCTCGCCCCCGACTGACGGACCGATGGCGTTTTGCAGTTTTCTCAAAAAAGTGTAGGTGAGGTTATTTGCGAGCATATCCGCGTTTTTTTGTTTGGAAGAGGCCGCTGATTTTGGCGGGGCAAGAGAGTCGTCGGGACCCTGGACGAGCGGGTCGCGGTTTTTTTGTATCTCGTCTCCGTCGTTTGTCCCGTCGCCGTCGGTATCGGAGTTTTTCGGGTCGGTGCGGTAAATTATTTCTTCCCAATCTTTGAGCCCGTCGTTATCGGAGTCAACACTTAATTCCTGAAGTTTTTGGGAAACAACAGTTTTTTCTTCCGGAGTGAGCGATGTTGTTTCTTCAATCCGGCCGAGAAGGCGCTCCTCATCCGTTTGTCTTTCCAAGATCGCTATGGTCGCAAGAAAAAAAAATATAAACGCAAAAAAAGCAAAAAAGCCTTTTGCCAAAGCAGTTTTCGGGTATAGGCGCCTTGATAGTTTCACTTCATTATTATACAACAACCTGTGCAAATAATCAGAATATGGTGTGGATAAGTAATTGTAGCCGCGGATTCTCCTGTCTTAAGTCGGTTTTTTATGATACGATAATACATATTGCCTAATTTTTTATCCGTATGGACAATAAAACAAAAAAACGTCTTACTATCGGCGCCGGTATTCTTGTTGTGTGTGCCGGTATTGCTTATTTTTATTTCTTCACCGATGTGCTCGAGAAAATAGTGGCTCCTA
>MHQO01000040.1:7636-10940 GCA_001820675.1 Candidatus Sungbacteria bacterium RIFCSPLOWO2_01_FULL_47_10 | reverse complement strand
GGAGGGGGAAAAGCTGAAGAAGTGCCGGGCGCGGGTGTTGTGGAAGAACTGCGGCGGCGTCTTAGAGAAGAAAAATTCGGAGTGACTGATGCTCCGGAACCCTCACAGCCGCCTGCCGCAAAACCGGATGAAGAGGCGATTCTTAATGAGTTCGCGAAACAGCAAGGCGTGTCTCCCGAAGAAGCCGAACGGATCCGATCGATGACGTCTGAAAACGAGGTTAAGAATTTCGTGTACGAGAAACGCCCGCAGGAGCCGACGCCGGAATACAAAAAGAATCTTATTCAAGAGAATACCGAACACATGAAAGCTTATTTCGGCGCGGTTCAGGACGAAATTATAAAAGCGGGACTATTGAGTGAGGCCGATCGGATTGATATCCAAACAAAAACAGACCTCGAACTTTTTCTGAAAAAACACGCCTTGTCTCTCATCGCAAAATCCGATTATGATCCGAAACTGAAAGAACTATTGCTGACGGGCACGATTAACAAATCGAATCTTTCCGCAATCTTTCCTTCGCTTAATGAAACATTCGGCGCGGATGTTCTTGCGCAGATTCCCGAAACCCTCAATCTTCAATTCGACTTCGACTCAATAACGGGAGGGTCGTCTGTTCCGGACCAGGAACCTTTTTTGCATACTGCGACCCGATGGTCGGATAGTATTATAAAGCAGTTGGAATTTGCGTCTCTCCTGCCGAATGTTTCCGACAAGGACATCGTAGAGTATCTTTTCTCTGACGCATATCTTGACGGCCTCATGAAAACACAGGACGAAATGATCGCCGCGGGATTCATGGCGCCGGATGAAAAATTTCTTCTTGCGACACTTGCGGAAGTGGAGGAGCTTACGCAAAGAAAAATTGATTTTGATGTCTATCGGGGAATACTCACGGATGCCGACGCTTTTGCCCTGCGGGAGGCGCAAAAAATAAATTTTGAGGATCAGACGTTTCAGTCCGATGCCTTTTTGAAAATCCGCAGCGCGGGCCCTTCATCCTCCGGCATGAACGTATTTGATCGCGGAGCTTCAGAACTTGCATCTCGCGGAATTATCGGAAAGAGAAATCAGGATTTACTTGTGTCTCAGGTGTTTGGGTTTGTTAAAGCGCTCTCAAAATTATCGGCGATCTTTCTTGGCTTCATAAATACTCAAGAAGCGTTCGCGCAAACAGGTGATGACGAAGATGTCGATATGGGCAACATCGGCGTTGCCGGCCCCTGCATTTATTATAAAACTCCGAGCTTTAACCTTGGAAATTGGGTGCCTGACTCGCAGTGTTGGCGAAGTACTCTGCACGATCTTTTACAATGGGACGTAAAATCTTCACTGTCGTGTCTGGTGTGGTGGAAGAGGCCGTTTAAAATTCCAACTCCAACATTCGAGGATCCGCTGGATATTTTCATCAGCAATTTATTTCCTACTCCGGTTACTCTTACATCGGATATGCCCGAGCCGTGGAGGATTGTCATGTGTGTTGTCCAGTCTGGAAAAGTGTTATATTCCGACTGTTGCTGGTGTATGTTTTTAAAACTTTGCTATAGGGGCGCCGGTGTGGAATTTCTTACGAGGCCGTGGGGGTGTTATTTTGACGAGGTTGATCCTGATACGGGCGATTATCGGCCTCAAAGCGCGGGCGCATTTGATTTGATTCGGGAAGGAACGACTAAACTGTGCGGTACGGATTTTTGATGTACGAACTTTCTTCTTCGGAGTTTTATGTTTCTAAAAAAGTTTTTTCATTCCAGCGATTTGAATAACCCCCCCCAGTTCTCCAAAGAAAATTCTTCCGGCCTGGAGTTTGGCACAAGGCCGGTTTTTTTTATTTTTTTCTCGGCGGTTTTTTTGTCGCCGAAAAAATCTCCAAGAGAATTCGAGAGTTTTTTTCTTTTCTGCGAAAACGCGGTTTTCAGGAGTGTGAAGAATTTTTTTTGGTCAATGCCGTTTTTAGAAAAAAAATCATCAGAGATGTTCGTAATTTTTATAATCGCGGAATCGACTTTCGGCTTTGGCCAGAACGCGGATGCCGGGGTTTTTTTTACAATTTCCGGTTTTCCGTATGCCTGTACCGACAGCGCCAAAAGATTCATATGCGGAGGGCGGGCGATGATTCTTTCCGCAACTTCTTTTTGAACCATGAGAATCATTGCGGCGGGTTTTATTGCTTCTTCCGAAAGAAATTTTCGCAAAAAACGCGAGGTCAGATAATATGGCAAGTTCGCAACAACCTTATACCCATCCACAAAGGTCGGATCTCTGTATAACAGTATGTCGCCTTCGACAATTTCTATATTCTTCATTCTCTTGCCGGTGACATATTTTTTTAACGCATCAGCGATTTTTTTGTCTTTCTCAACGGCGATAACGCGGCGTGCGCGTTGTGCAAGCGCTACCGTAAGAATCCCGAGGCCGGGACCCGCCTCGAGCACGGTATCGTGCAAGGAAAGATCGGCGGCATCAATGATGTCGTTTAATATGTCCTCAGAAATTAAAAAATTCTGCCCCATGAGTTTATTGGGACGAAGGCCATACTTTTTAAAAAGAGATTGAGGAGAATCCATATCAAAATTTCCAATGTCCAATTATTCCAATTGATCCAATCAGTGCCTAATGTCCAATGCCTAATTGCCCCCAATGCCATAAATTTTAGACATTGGCCATTTCGTCGTTGGGACTTGATTGGACTAATTGGGTTAATTGGGCCAATTTCATTCATCAACATATAATTCTTCATCCTCATCCTCTCCAAAAAAATCATCTCCGGCAAGGTTTGTTACGTTCAAAAGTTCTTTCGGTATTTCTTTGAGAAAACGCGATTCGGGATTTGCCTGAACGCTCCCCCACAACATGCGCCGGCGCGCACGAAGGAGCCATAGCCGCTCTTTGCTCCGCGTGATTCCGACGTAGCAGAGCCGGCGTTCTTCTTCAAGTTGAACGGCGTCGAAAAGCGACTTTGCGTGCGGGAAAATCCCCTCTTCAACCCCCGTGACGAAAACAAACGAAAATTCAAGTCCTTTTGCAGCGTGGAGCGTCATGAGGTGGAGTATGTCCTTGCGTTCCGTCATTTCATCCTGCGCGCTCATAAGGGATGCTTCCTCAAGCATGCGCGACAGGGCATCGGCCGGATGTTCGTCCTCAAAGCGCCGCGAAAGACCGGCAAGTTCCCTTATGTTTTCAATGCGGGAGTCCGAATCCGGAAACGATTCTTCCAAATACTCCTCATACCGGATTTTTTTTATGAGTTCTTTGATAAGGAGAGGCAGGGGTGTTTGAGAAAGGCGGCCGCGAAGTTCGCTCATAA
>MHQO01000040.1:1209-7624 GCA_001820675.1 Candidatus Sungbacteria bacterium RIFCSPLOWO2_01_FULL_47_10 | reverse complement strand
CTTTCCGTACCCACGCTTCGAGACATTTCTTGTCCCGTTCCGATTCGCGCCGAATACCGCAAAAATGCCATTTTGCCGATTCCCCGCGCGGGCACGTTTATGACGCGCTTCAAAGCCAAAAGATCGGCGGGATTTTGAATCAGGCGAAGATACGCAAGGATATCTTTTACTTCTTTCCTTTGATAAAATTTTGTTCCGCCGATAATGCGATACGGAATGCTTTGTTCGAGCAGCGCTTCTTCAATTGCGCGGGATTGGGCATTGGTGCGGTATAAAACCGCCACATCGCCGAGAGAACCGCCCTCTTTCAGGAGGGACGCGATATGTGAGACAATGAATTCCGCCTCTTCCCGCTCGGACGGGAGAACGACATACTCAATGCGTCCCCCCTTTTGATTTTTTGTCCAGAGGTTTTTTGGTTTCTGAAGGCGGTTATGCGCGATGACCGCATTTGCTCCCGAAAGAATGTTTTGGGTCGAACGGTAGTTTTCATCAAGCACAATGACTTTTGCGTCGGGCCAGTCGCGCTCAAAGTTGAGAATATTTCTGAAGTCGGCGTTTCTCCATGAGTAGATCGATTGCGCATCGTCTCCAATCACAAAAAGATTTCTTGATGCGCCCGCAAGAAGGCGCGTGAGTTCATATTGCGCGGTGTTGGTATCCTGATATTCGTCTACATGGATATAACGGAAACGATTCTGGTATTTTTTCAAAACGGACGGATTATTTCGGAAAAGTTCGACCGTTTTCATGATGAGGTTGTCAAAATCAAACGCGTTCGATTCCCTAAGGCGTTTTTCATACTGATCGTAAACGCGATACACGGTTTGAGGAAATGCCTCATCCGATGACTTGCCTTCGTAATCGTCCGTGCCGACAAGTTCGCTTTTTAGCCCCGAGATGATGTTCATAATCATCGCGGGGGGAAATTGCTTTGCCGGGACGTTCAACTCCTTCATTATTTCTTTCAGGAGCGACAGTGAATCATCGTCGTCGAGAATGGTGAAATGTTTTGTGTAGCCGAGTTTGTGCGCCTCCAGCCGCAGTATTTTTGCGCAAAAGGAATGAAAAGTGCCGATAAACGGCAAGGTGGAAGTTAGAAGGCTGGAGTTGGAAATAAGTTCGCGTATGCGCGCCGCCATCTCCCCCGCGGCTTTGTTTGTAAACGTAACGGCAAGGATGTTTTCGGGAGGTATCCCGCGTAACATAAGGTATGCAACGCGATGAGTAAGCGCTCTGGTTTTTCCGGAACCGGCGCCCGCGATAATCAAGACAGGCCCCTCGGTAGTGCAGACCGCTTCTTTTTGCCTGTCGTTTAGGGGAGAAAGAATATCTTCTGTTTCGATTTCTTCTTTTTGATTCGCCATAATGATCGATACAAGTATATAAGACGCATACTAAAAACACAAAGCGCGCATCTTCAATGCAAGAAAGGCGTATTCTCCCCGCGAAAGCACAAAACACAGAATCACAAAACCCAAATAAAATATAAACTGAGAGTGTAGAAAAATATCTGCCATGCCGTCATTGTGAGCGAAGCGAAGCAATCTATGCGTGGAAAATGAGATTGCTCTCATTTTGTATTTTTTCGATTGTGGATACCCCCCTTGCAAGAACGGCATTTTCTCTCTATAATCAGCTATGTGCAGATAAGGAGTGTTTTTTTGTCTGTTTTGGCTTAAAAACTAGGTATTGCTTATGATTTCTGGCTTTCCTGTCACGAAACAAAATCAAGAAATCTTGCCACAAACAAAATACGATACGAAACCGCAAAAAACGCTTCTTTTTTCAAAGAAGCTTTTATCCTTTTTAAGGGAAGCTGTCGGTATTCTTGCGCTGATTAGCATATTTGTTTTCTACCACCCGTATGAAGCTCAGGCGGGTTTTTGTTTTTTTGGGATTGGGTGGTGCGGTGACGGCGGCGGGTTTCGGCTTCTTGGCGATGACGCTTTTGCAGGCGCCCCCGGCGCCGTATTAAGCCCCTCATCGCCCGCACTGTCGCGCGGAAAGAATTATTCCGATACGCAATTGGCGATAGTGGAAGGAAGCGCGTTACTGGTTTCCACGAGCCCGGCCGGGGTTTTTCGTGACGGGGTCGGTGGAGGAGACGGAATTTTCGTGTATCAGGTGCAATCGGGCGATACTCCTTCCAGTATTGCCGAGTCTTTCGGAGTTTCAGTTAATACGATCCTGTGGGCAAATGATATTTCAAGGCCCGGTCTTATAAAAATCGGCGACAAACTTATTATTTTGCCCATATCCGGGGTCCGGCACGAAGTGAAGAAGGGCGACACTATCTCCGGCATCGCAAAAAAATACGGAGGCAACGAAGCCGATATTCTATTATATAACGGGCTTGTTTCCGGCGAGGATCTTATTGCCGGGGATATTATCATAATCCCTGACGGGGAATTGGCTTCTCCTCCTCCATCTTCTGCTCCGCGCCAAGCACAACCGAGTTTTGTCGCTGGTCTCCCGGAACTTCGCGGTTTTTTTATGGCGCCGATTCAGAACGCGCGACGATCGCGCGGCATACACGGAACGAACGCGGTTGATCTTGTGAATTCTGACGCAAGCGGGCCCTCATGCGGAAGACCGGTTTTTGCGTCTGCCGCAGGAACGGTGCTTCGCGTTCGAACCTCCGGCTGGAATGGCGGTTATGGAAAATATATAGTAATTTCACACCCAAACGGCGCGCAAACCCTCTATTCCCATCTTCAGAGCGTTTTTGTTTCTGACGGAGCCGTTGTTGCGCAAGGCAAGGCAATCGGGCTTATTGGCTCAACCGGAAATTCCACCGGATGCCATGTTCATTTCGAAGTACGCGGCGCAAAAAATCCTTTTTAACCTTTATAATTCATGGCCATTTAAATCAAAAACATCCCGAGGAAACGGGATGTTTTCATTTTCTCTCGAGAAAAAATTATTTTACCGCCTCTTTTAACTGCTTTGCGGCGCGGAATTTCGGAGCAACCTTTGCCGGAATCTGGATTTTTTCGCCCGTTCGCGGGTTGATTCCTTCGCGCGCAGCCCGTCGGGAAACTTTAAATACTCCGAAACCGGCGACTTTCACTTGTTCACCCTTGACCATTGCTTTCGCAATTTCATCAAAGAGTCCATCGACCAACTCTTGCGCGGCCTTTTTTGTGCTACTGGTCTTGTTCATGACCCACTCCGAAAGCCATTTCTTATCATATTTTATTGCCATGCCTATGACCTACAACAAATAACACATAACACATAACACCTGGTTGTGGGTTACCGGTTACTGGTTGTTGGTTATTTTAATCGACCAATTATTAGTAAAAATGTTTATCCACAGCTTACTCTCACGGGGGTGCGTTTTTGCCTCATTTCTTCGCACTTTTTGGCGCAACAAAAACAATGGTTCCATAAAAAGCCGCTATTTAAGCCAAAAAACAAGCCCCATGCAAGTTTACTGCTTTTTCAATAGGATTGTAGCAGAAAACACGCATTTACGCAACAAAATGTCTTTAGTTGTCGTGAGAAAGATTGTCACTGATTATATTTCTTAATCGCCGTAATTGCACGACCTTATGCGAACGTGGATCCGTTTCGAGCAAAACGGCATTTATTTCATACGGAGGAGCTTGCGCGACATCGACTTTTTTCGGAATCTGTGTAAGGAAACGTTCAAGGTTTGCGCTTATTTCCTGACCAATGATGGAATAGTGCGGCCCCACCATGCCGATATCCGATATATACGCGGTTCCCTTGGGAAGAATTCTTTCATCGGCTGTCGGTGTGTGGCTGTGCGTGCCTAAAACGGCCGCCACCCTTCCATCAAGGTGCCACCCCATTGCGATTTTTTCCGATGTCGCTTCCGCATGCCAATCAACAATGACGGGAAATGGGGGATGGGTGGCGGAGGGCGAGAAGCGGGATAGAATTTCATCCACCACACGAAACGGGGAATCATATTGATAGCGCATATGCACTTGCCCGATAAGATTTATGACGAGAAGATCCGCGTCGTCGGGTTTGTTCGTAATTCTTAATTCGTTACCCTTGATTCCGAAGAACGCATATCCCCTTCCAGGCAGAGCACTCGGCATATTTGCGGGCCGAAGAAGCGGCAGTGAAGCATCATTCAAAAGGATTGAGGCATTTTTCCCTTCAAACGAATGGTTGCCGCCGGTAATGATGTGGACCCCGGACGCGAGAAGGTGTTTGATCGTTGCATCGGAAATACCGGCGCCGTGCGACACGTTTTCCCCGTTTGCAATAATGACATTCGGTTCAAATTCTTTTTTCCATTGCGGAATGGCGTGCCGAAGTGCTTCCCGTCCGGGTTTTCCGAATACATCTCCGAAAAATAGAATTTTCATGACTCATCTCCTCCGGGGTTATTTATTTAGTTTCTGTTGAAATAGTTTTTATTTTTCGAGCGGAGCGATGGCAAAATCGAGAAATTGCCGTATTACGTTAAAGCGAACTTCTCGACAATGCTCGAAGAATAACTATTTCAACAGACACTACCCCTCAAAGAATTTATACTTCCAAAAAAACTACTTCGCATATTCCACCACGCGCAGTTCCCGAATCAGGTGCACCTTGATTTCTCCCGGATATTTCAATTCGTTTTGCACCCGCTCCGCGATGTTTCGCGCAAGTTGTTTTGCCTCAAGGTCGCTTATTTTATCCGGCGCAACAAAGATGCGGATTTCGCGTCCGGCCTGAATTGCGTATGATTTTTCAACCCCCTCAAACGAGTTTGCGATATTTTCGAGATCCTGCAGGCGTTTGAGATAATTTTCTACGGAGTCGCGCCGGGCCCCGGGCCGTGATGCGGAAATCGCGTCGACGGTTTGGACGATTACCGATTCAATGGTTTCATACGGGTATTCCTCGTGGTGCGATTGCATTGCTTGGATAAGCCGTTTATCCACATTGAATTTTTCAAGAATTCGTCGTCCGATTTCAACGTGTGTGCCCTGAATTTCGTGATCAACCGCCTTGCCGATGTCGTGAAGAAGCGCACCCTTTTTTGCGATTTGAATATCTGCTCCAAGTTCGGTTGCAAGCATCGCGGCCATGTGGGCCATTTCAACGGAATGCATCAGCACGTTTTGGCCGTAGCTCGTGCGGAATTTCAGGCGCCCGAGAAGATTCAGGAGCCGCGGGTCAAGGTCAAAACAGCCAATTTCGAACGCGGCGGCCTCTCCCGCTTCCCGTACTTGTTTTTCAATGGATTCCCTCGCTTTATCAACCGCTTCTTCGATACGCGCGGGCTGGATCCGCCCGTCAAGGATAAGGTTTTCAAGCGCATTTTTTGCGATATGGCGTCTGACCGGATCAAAGCCGGAAATAACAATCGCGCCCGGCGTGTCGTCAACAATGATTTCAACCCCGGCCGCGCGCTCAAGCGCCCGGATGTTTCTGCCCTCCCGCCCGATGATTTTTCCTTTCAGATCGTCCGAGGGAATGGCAACGGTCGTGGTTGTAACCTCGGACGCGGTCGAGGATGCAAGGCGCTGAATGACCGTGGTGAGTATGTTTTTTGCTTTCTGCTCAAGCTCGTCCATGCCCGCCTCCTCAAGTTTTCTCATGTGTTTTGCAAGATCATCCCCATATTGTTTTTCGATTTTTTTGAAAAGCTCTTCTTTTGCCGCCTCTCCCGAGAGGCCCGAAACCCGCTCGAGTTCGGCAATCGCCTTTTCTTTCAATAATTCGATTTCCTGCTTGATCGATTTCACTCGTTCTATTTTTTCCTGAAGCTCGCGCTCTTTTTCTTCAAGACCCGATATTTTTTTATCGAGCGTTTCTTCCCTACGGACGATTCTGTCCTCGGTTCTTTTTAATTCTACGATTCGTGCCCGTTCCTCATTTTTTGCTTCCTCAAGGGTTTTTACCGCCTTATCCTTTGCGTCAAGAAGGATTTCTTTTGCTTCGGCGCGCGAATCCTCGATCAGTTTTTTTAACCTCGCCTCAATGGAATTCTTTCGTTGCTGGACGATAAGTTGACGCAGAAAATATCCGCCCGCTCCTGCGGCAACAACCAAAAAAAGAGCTCCAAAAATAGCCGCAATTGATAGATTCATGGTATTTGGTTGTGAGAGACACCGGGTTATCCCCGCTTAACGCAAAGAGACATATATTCGGACAAGGTGACTGTTATCGGGAAAGTGTGCGGGCAAGACCATTCAAAACACCGACATCATTTGATGCCGCAAAAACCAATGTGTATGAAATATGCGAGAGAGTTTTGAATATCAATTGATAGGATGATCCATTCGGCGAAACGGAAGGAAACCTTCTTAAAAAGCGGAAAATCCTTTTGTCTTTCACCTCATTTAATCATTTTTTGCTTATAAGGAAAGTGTAGCAGATAAAGTTTTTTGCGTCAAGCTCTCACGAACTCCGTCCTTTTGGACAAATCCGTTTCCGTTTCGTT
>MHQO01000040.1:0-1056 GCA_001820675.1 Candidatus Sungbacteria bacterium RIFCSPLOWO2_01_FULL_47_10 | reverse complement strand
TTTCTTTTTTGAAAAAATTGGCGGCGATCAATAACCCTCTACTGGTTGATTCATTAAAATTCCACACTTTCCTGTATATGTACGCAGATTTCCTGTGTAATTTTCGTTACTATACTTGAAATTTTCCTTTATGTGCTCTGTGGCAAATTTAATCTGGTACAAGTTTTTATTGAAAAAATCAAGTGTAACATTCTCATCTTCAATATTCCTGAATTTAACTTGTGAGTTTGGCCGGTCAGTGTCCATACGAGTAATAAGTAGAAGATCCTTATTTTCCAAACCAGCTTTTTCCTTCGTATCATAAGTGATGACAACCATCACTGGCATTGCGTCTTGTGTTAGTCTAAAAAACTCACACTCAATAACATCTTTACCCCAATCCTGAAGAGTGTTTGCCAGCATTTCTCCGTAAGCGTCACGAATTTCATAATAACCCAATTCCTTATCTAAATTATTAACTTTACGGAGAGAATAATTATCGCCTTCAAAACCCCACCTACCGACCAAAAACCAATCTGCCTTTACAACGTCTATTCCATCACCACCTATTACCTTAAAGACTTTTTCGTTTTTATCGTAAGAATATTTAAAAAACGGTACTTGCTCTCTCTCAAGTGATTTGTTCTGTAAATCGATTCCTGTGATGGCTACCGCCAATGTAGCTATGCCAATAATCACAAGCACAATATTCCATGCGTTATTATGTATCCAGTGATAGAGTTTTGATAGAAAATAATAGATCGTGCTTATTATCTTTTTCCACAAGTTTCTCATAAAATTACAGTTTTCTTCTGATACAACATCGGCAAGCAATCCTGTCTCAAACGGAACTTCGTTCCGTGATTGTGTCCGGTGCGAGCGTCAAAATCCACGAGGATTTTCCCTTCTTCCAAGGCTTTCAAAAATCCTTCAAAATTGAACTTCTGCAACATCATCACTTTCGTGTAGTGATAGTGTTCTTTTCCGCGTATCTTTTTTACTTCGGCTTGAACATAAAAAGCGTTGAGTAGTTTTGTTCCGGCTTTGTGTTCCAAATCGTCAAAGCCCCAATATGGT
>MHQO01000039.1:6459-7304 GCA_001820675.1 Candidatus Sungbacteria bacterium RIFCSPLOWO2_01_FULL_47_10 | reverse complement strand
TCGCACCTTTTCGTGGAATGAGCCTAACTGGGGCTCATTTTGCGTTAGAATCAAGGTTCATTTGGGGCTCATCTTGTATTGTACAAGACTAAGTGTTGCCGAATGCGCGTAATTTTGGTATACTGAATATCGCTGAAAAACAGCAATTTATGTTTACAATCGGCGTTGTGGTGTTTGTCGTACTTGTTCTTGACGGCCTTGTTTCCATGGCGGAGGCGGCCTTTTTTTCGGTTCCGTTTAATCGCGTGCGTCTTCTTGCGGAAAGAAAAAAGACGCGAAGCGCGAAAATTCTTCTCGGCCTAAAAGAAAATAATGAGGTTCCCATTACAACGCTTATTTCTCTCTCGAACATTATCACCATTGCGGGAAGCGTTATTATCGGTGCGCTCATTGAACGGAGTTTCGGATCATGGTGGCTTGCGGTCGCATCCGCCGTATTGACGTTTCTTATCATGGTGTTTGCAGAAATTATTCCGAAAAATCTCGGTGCTCGGCATGCCCAATTTATAGCGCTTCTTTCAGCGCCACTTCTTAAGGCGGTTTCAGTTGCATTCGGTCCCGTGATCTGGTTTGTTTCGCGGATTGTGAAGCCGATTGCGTATCGCAAGAGGATATTTTCTACGTCGGAGGAAGAGATTTCTTTTTTAGCGCAGGTCGGCAGTAAAGAAGGGGCCATTGAAGAGGGGGAATCCCAGATTATCCAAAAAGCATTTTCACTGAACGACATTACGGCGCAAGACATCATGACTCCGCGTATCCGCGTGCAGTTTATTGATGGGAATCAGACGATTGATGACGCGCGCGAAGAAATCCTTTTTGCGAAGCATTCGCGGCTTCCGGTCTTT
>MHQO01000039.1:0-6448 GCA_001820675.1 Candidatus Sungbacteria bacterium RIFCSPLOWO2_01_FULL_47_10 | reverse complement strand
TCAGCGGGATCTTCTGCGGTCTCTTGCGGGCGGCACGGGCGGGGAAAGTATTCGCGCACATTCGACCCCGGCCTTTTTTGTTCCGGAAAGCCGGCTTGCCGATGATCTCCTGCGCGATTTTCAGAAGAAAAAAACTCATATCGCTGTTGTCGTCGATGAGCATGGAAGTTCAACCGGGGTTGTCGGGCTTGAAGATATTTTGGAGGAACTTGTCGGCGAGATGATCGATGATCGCGAAGTTGTTCCTGAAACAATCAAGCGCGTCTCTCGCAACGAAATCATCGTTCACGGCCAGACAAAAATTGAATCTCTGAATCATTTTTTCAATACGTCCATTAAGTCACGGAAAACTGTGAACGGGTTCCTTTTGGGAAAGCTCGGCCATATTCCCAAGAATGGCGAGTATTATGAAACCGACGGTCTTCTTTTTACGATTGAACACGCGGCCGAACGCGCCATTGAACGGGTCAGGGTTCAAAAGAAAGAAAATGTACAATCTGACGCCAAATTCTGAATCTTGCCGAACTTCTCACGGGGTGAATTGCGGACAAAGATAAAAAACCGGTTCTCACCGGTTTTATTCTTTTTTGTCATCATCTTTCGGATCCTCGCGTATTTCACCATTCATAAGATTCCGTAGCCAGCGCTCGCCGTCGATGTCGTCCACGGTTTCATTGAAACCCCGCCACCATGGAGTATCGCATTCACTACCCTCATTCACGGCGTTATCCGGCGCGGCATCGCTTTCCTTTTTTCTTGGTATAAGTTTTTGCAAAAGAATTCTTTGAAACGAAGGAATGCATTTCCAGCCGCGCTTGTGTAAGCGCTTTTCATCCACGTCTTCGTCGTCTTCTTTTAAGGGCGGGGCGCCCGAAAAGAATCCGGCATCCTCGACATTTCGAATAAATTCTCCCCGGTCGTCGGAAAGAATAGGGGAAAGAGATTCCCATGGCGCGAGCGGATCATCGAGAAAAATGGGAAGCGTATTTTTTCCTGACTCGTCTTTGATGGAAAATTTTCTCCAGTCCCAAAGGGCGAATCCGAAGCGCCTATGGACTTCGACCATAAAGCGGCATCGGGTCGGTGTCGTTTCGAATATGGCTCTTTCAATGGCTTCATCCGTCGTAACCCGCTCCATATGTGAATACGTCTTGGGATGATAGAATATGCTTCTATTTTTGTCGGTAGCATGATACCGAAGGTCGTACTGGCGGGCGCGTTCGTCTCGCCAAGAAGTAATTTTCCCTCGCGCCATAGCGTTTTCGATAAGAATTCGTTTTGTAACATGGTCAAGTGTCCCGAAACACGCTTCCGGGTTCAATTCCAGACGCCGGAGCATGTCTCCGGTTTTTTGTATTCCCGCGCGGAGCGTTTCATCCCGGATGCCGAAGTCTTCGAGGTAGTTCCACATAAGATCAACATACTCTTTCAGCATGTCGATGGCCGTGCGGGAAGGTAGATTGTTGCTTCGCGTAAGCTTTTTTTTGAATTCAGGATCGCGCGAAACCTCGTGGAAACTTTGAATATGGCTTTTTAAAGAAAACCGATCATCCAGATAATCGTCTTCTACCATCATCAGAAGAACTTGCATGGTTACATGTTTGATGAACTGTGCAACCTCGCACATATTTGCATCTCCCGATATGACATGCAATCGCCGGTATCGTGAAGGGTCGGCGTATGGCCGGTCACGGAGGTTCATAAGCGGGCGCAGGAGCCCGGTTGTTTTGACGCTGGCGTCAAGCGTGAAAAAGTCCGCGCGCTGGGAGATTTGATACGGCACGTCCTTGGCGCTTTGCTTCTTTTCCACGAATCCTGCCCCAATGAGTACCGTGCGGATTGCCAAAAACGGGAGGAGTCGCCCAATCAACCGTTCTACCGGAACGGAGCGCTTTACCAGATAATTTTCATGCGTTGCAAAACTTACGCTTGAATCCGTGCGGTTTCGTTCCGCTTCGAAACCGTGCGCGCGGTTGTTTTTGAAAAGAAGATATCCCTTGCCTCGTGTTTCTTCATGTATCTTTGCGATTATTTCCATAATTCGTTCGCATGCCCGATCATATGTAATCGCCTCAATTGCGTTTCTTGCAAGCGGGGTGGATATCTCTGGGTGACCGAGGTCGCAGTAGAACCTTGCGCCGTTTGGGAGAAGAAAATTGAGACAGCTTTGCCAGCTTTCATCGCTATAGTAGCTGTGGGTTCGCGCGTCATTGGCATCGGCAAGTCCGGACATGCGCTCCTTTGGGTCCCATGCGCCGCTTTTTCTGAAGCCAAGCCATGTGGGGTTGAAATAAAATACAAAACTATGCCCGGCAAGTTCGTTCGCATATGCCTCTGTTTTTTCGTTTTTGAATATACAGCCGAATTCGTTTTCAATACCGAGATATTTCGGGATCGATTGCGTTTCCTGTGGCATTGGTTTATTCCCGTGGTGTAAAAGGACTATTATGTAAAGTACGTTTTTTTCTTAAAATTGCAACTGTATGTACGCCGCAAAAGCAAAGTGTAAAAAAATCCGCCCCGAAGGACGGATGGATTGTTCTTTCTTAGAGATACTGGCCGGTTTTAACAACTTCTTTTTCTTCTTGTTTTTCGTTTTCTTTCCTTCTGGGCCTTACACGAAGTACCCGTTCTTTCCGGCCCTGAATTGCAAGCCACCGGTTGACGTCGTCTTCCGTATTGGGAAGCTCTTCGTTTTCCTTTTTTTCAAATTCAACCGCAAGACAAAGGTCAAGCGTCATAATACCCTCTTCGCCGCCAGCCATTGCGCGCTTAATCGCATTTCGTTTTCCGCGGTCTGCAATTGATTTGATCATCGCGCCGGAAACCATGTCTTTCAAATAAAACGTCGTATCGCCCTGTGCGGTTGTAAATTCCAAAATGGAATTATCGACTGAAATCAAGTTTCCATCCAAGCCCTTGTATTGATACGGTTCTTGTTTTGTTGCCCAGAGGCGCTTTGTGACTTCGTCAACCATGTAGTTCATAACGCGCTTTCTGTCACCTTCGAATGCGCGATATGCCTCATTAAAGTTCGGATGTTTTTCATCGAAATATTTTGCATGAATGGAAATATCCGGCGTAAGGTAGAGGTTAAAGATTTCCCTTGTTCCCTCTTTGTCGGGTCGTTCAATTTTTAATTTGATATCGATTCGCCCCGGTCTTAAAACCGCCGGGTCGATAAGGTCGTGACGGTTTGATGCGAGAATAACAATGACGTTCTCAATGGTTTCAACTCCGTCAATTTCCGCGAGAAACTGCGGGACGGTCGTAATTTCGATATCGGAAGAAGTGCCGGAGCCCCGGACACGGAGAAGCGAGTCCGCCTCATCGAAGAAAATAATTACCGGGCAATTTTCCGACGCTTTTTCCAGTGCCTTTTTGAAAATTTCTCTGATTTTTCTTTCCGATTCCCCGAGGTATTTATTGAGAATTTCCGGACCTTTGATGTTGAAAAAGTATCCTTTGATGGGACGATTAAATTCTGCGCTTACGCGTTTTGCCAGACCGTTTGCGATTGCCTTGGCAATCATGGTCTTTCCGCACCCGGGAGGTCCGTAGAGAAGAGCCCCCTTTGACGCGGTGAGTTTCATTCTCTTATACCATTCTCTGCCTTTGGGCGTGAACGGTATTTCAATATTTTCGTGGATTGTTTCGATTTCCAACTTCAGCCCCCCAATGTCTTCATAGGAAACGTTCGGCGCTTCCTCAAGCGCGAGGTCTTCGACTTCCGCTTTTGGAAGCTTCTCATATACCATGCGAGTAACACCGTCATACCGAAGCTTGTCGCCCTCTTTAAGCGTTATTTCCATGAGCGGAAACGCCTTGTCTGCCACGACTTCTTCGTCAAGCCGCGTGATTATGACAACCCGTCCATCATCAAGGTTTGCCTTGAAGGTGACAACATCACCTTTGGTTTCAAAACCCTTCGGCTCGATAACATTCATACCGGCGTTTAGTACCAGTTCCTGGCCCCGTTTGAGCGATTCCGGCTTAATCTGCGGGTGGAGGTTTACTTTCACTTTTCCGCTTCGTGTAAGAACATTTACCGTTCCGTCGTCGTTTGCGGAATCAAAGGTTCCATACGGAGACGGCGGGGCGGAGAGCTTCTCAACCTCCTCGCCGAGCGCCGCAATCTCTTCTTTTGCTTCCTGAAGCGCTTTCACCAGCTTTTCATTTTGCGCAAGTTTCGCATCTTGCCGAAACGCCTGTTCAAGCGCTTCTTTGAGTTCCTCCAATTTTCTTGAGCGGTCATCGCGCGTTTTCGCGTCTTTGACCTCTTCAATCAGCGCAAGGAGTTCGCGCAGTCCGAGCGTGTTGGCGGAGTTTTCCATGCCTTTTTCCTGTGTTTTTTCAACGACCTTCGTATGCCATGACCCTATCACAGAGAAAAAAAATGTGCAAATTTATAAGATTTTTTTGCGCCATATGGCTGTGGAAATGAAAGCCGCGCCTGTAAGGCTGTGGTGTGGGGGTTTACACTTCACCTCCTTATACGGGCAAGCCCCCGCGCTTTCGGAGTCGAAGTGTAAAATAATATAAAACCTTGCGATACGCGCAAGGTTTTTAGGATGCCTTTATTTTATTGCGTGACATTTTTTTCCTATGGAGGCGAGCGATTGGCAAATTTCTTCAATGACCGCGTCTTCATACTCTCCGATTGCATCGATATATCAATACCGGCCCGCCCTTTTCAGCTTTACCTTGTCTGCTATTTGAAGGAATTGCACCACCTGCCTGATGTCTCCGCCAAATGAGTCGTAGATGTCCTTTATGAATTTGTAATGGCGGAAATAGGTCATATCCCGCGCGAGAAACGCTACGGTTATCCCATGCGTTTCCCCTTTGAGCCCATAGTGGTTGGCAAGGCGGTTTCTCTCTGTTTCTGCCTCATTCAGGATTTTATTTCTTGCCTCAAATGCATACGTTCCTGATATATCTTATAGAGAGGATGATTTTTCGGAATATCGTTATATGCCGGAAAACAGCCCAAAATCCATACGAAGCTTATAAGAGCGAAAACCGTGGCGGCCCCGATTTGTTTTTTCATTTATAACCTCTGCTATTTTCAAAGATCCTGTCATTAATGCTATATTGTAAATTGTCGTTATTGTCAATATCATTGTTTTGCGACACTGATGATATAATTGTAGAAGCAAACTTAAATACAAAGGTTACGCAAGCGGCAAACGCAAATTGCGTATAATTTTGCGTAACAGTTGCGTCTGACATTGCTTCTAAATCAATTACACAAACAATTTTTAGAATATCTCGAGATCGAAAAAAATCGGTCTCTGAAAACCGTTGAAAGTTACGACCGGCACGTAAAGCGGTTTTTCAATTATGCCAAAATCTCAGGACCCGAAGATATCGACGACGAACTTGTCCGCAGATACCGGCTTTATCTTAATCGCGTCACGGATGAGGCGGGGAAGCCGCTTAAAAAACAAACACAGGGATATTATCTCATTGCGTTGCGAAGTTTTTTGAAATACCTTGCCAAACGCGGAATCGAAACGCTCCCTGCGGAAAAAATTGAACTTGGCAAGACACCATCCCGCCAGGTGGAATTCCTTGAGGATGAGGAGTTAAATCGGCTTTTTAATGCTGTTTCCGGCACAGACATGAAAGGGATTCGTGATCGCGCGATTCTCGAACTTTTGTTTTCGACCGGCCTTCGGGTCTCGGAACTTGCATCGTTAAACCGTGATTCGATCAATCTGAAGCGCGATGAATTCAGCATCAGGGGAAAGGGGGATAAAATCCGCGTGGTTTTTTTGTCGGATGCCGCAAAAGAATCGATCAGGCGGTATCTTGAAAAAAGAGAGGACATAGAAGAAGCGTTGTTCGTTCAGTCGCGAACCGGCGCGCCGGGGGGGGCCGGGCACGAGCGCTTGACGCCGCGCTCGATTCAGCGCATGATACGGCATTATGCGTCAAAGGCGGGGATCATGAAAAAAGTCACTCCTCACACCCTTCGCCATTCATATGCAACGGACCTTTTGTTTTCGGGGGCGGATCTCCGATCGGTGCAAGCGCTCCTGGGGCACTCGAATATTTCCACAACCCAGATATATACCCACGTTACCGACCGGACACTCAAGGAGGTGTATAAGAAATATCACGGAAGAACGAGAAAAAATCAGAATTCTTGATTGTTTTTCAAATTCGGAATACCTTTCAACGACGCGCGCAGGAAAAATCGATGAATTTTCTTCTTAAAACCATCACCATTGTTTTTTTTGAAACGGCGATACTTATCGCCTCCTTCACCCTTTGGCAGAACCGGGAGTTTATTTCTTTTTCATCCGCGAATCAAGTTGCAACGCTTCAGAGCGCGGTTCTGGAAGAAAAAAAACCGCCGGCGGAAAAACCGGTTGTAGTGTGGAAAGAAATCGATGTCGAAGAAAGTATCCCTGATTCATTCATGCTCGCGGCACCCTTTACG
>MHQO01000038.1:7807-11281 GCA_001820675.1 Candidatus Sungbacteria bacterium RIFCSPLOWO2_01_FULL_47_10 | reverse complement strand
CATCCCGTGACGGGAAGCGTATTTGCAACCGAGATGGGCCGTGATTGGCTGGGAGACGACCTTCCGCCGGATGAAATAAATATTATCCGGGACGGTCAGAACTATGGGTGGCCCTTTTGTTTCGGAAAGCGGATTATTGATGAAGATTTTCGCGGGACCGTTCGGTTTGCTCCTCCGGACTCGGCATGCGATCGAACCGAGCCGTCCGCAATCGATCTTCCCGCGCATTCGGCTCCGCTGGGACTTTCGTTTATACCGGAAGAAGGATGGCCCGAGGAGTATTGGCACGACCTTCTTGTCGCGTATCACGGCTCGTGGAATCGCTCCGCGCCGACCGGGTATAAAATCGCGCGTTTCAAATTTGACGGCGCCGGAAATTTTGAGAGCCAGGAAGATTTTATTTCCGGCTGGCTTGTTCCCGGGGGCGCCCTCGGACGTCCTGTCGATATCATGACCGAACCGGGCGGGGTCATGTATGTTTCGGATGACAAGGCGGGAGTGATTTATCGCATCTTCTACAGGCCGGATATGGATATATGACGTCTTTTTTCGGAAAACACAAGGAATTGGTTTTGGTCGCTTGCATTCTTGCGGTTGCGGTTTTTTTCCGTTTCTACCAAATTACCGAAATTCCCATCGGACTTTACCCCGACGAGGCGATGAACGGAAATAATGCTCTTGAAGCGTTAGAAACCGGGGAATTCAAGATTTTTTATCCTGAAAACAACGGCAGGGAAGGACTTTTTATCAATATCCAAGCGCTTTCGCTGTATCTTTTCGGCAATGAAGCGTGGGTGTTGAGGGTGGTGTCTGCGTTTTTTGGGACACTCACTGTTCTGGGGTTGTATTTACTTACAAAAGAATTATTCAGAGGACAATCAGTATTCGTACCAACACGTATCAATCAGTATCAAAAAATGTCGGATACTGACAGATATTCGCTTCGCGATATTTGCGGATGCGTATTGTCAAAAATTCCCACGGGCGAAGGCATTGCCCTCCTGTCCTCCTTTTTTCTCGCCGTGAGTTATTGGCATATTAATTTTTCCCGCATCGGGTTTCGTGCGGTTCTCGTGCCTTTTTTTATGACATTCGGATTCTATTGGCTCCTGAAATCATACCGGACGGGAAGGGTTTCAAGCGCTGTTTTTGCGGGAGTGTTCATCGGGCTTGGATTTTATACGTATATCGCGTTTCGGCTTGTTCCGCTGATCCTTCTCTTTGTCAGCGGCTGGTTTTTGTGGAAATGGAGGAGGGAGAGGAATGCGGATCGCCAATCGGGAACGAGTGTGCGCGGGGAAACTCCGATCGGAGATACCCTGCCCTGCGCGCCCTGCGTAACGGTTTTATTTTTATTCGTGGCGTTTGTGACGGCCATGCCCGTCGGTTGGTATTTTTTGAATCATCCGGATGATTTTTCCGGGAGACAATCGCAGGTATCCGTGTTCGCGTCCACGAATCCGATAAAAGAATTTATTATTTCGAACGCGAAACTCGCAGGCATGTTCCATTATCGGGGGGATTGCAATCAGCGGCATAATCACAATTGCGAGCCGGAGCTTGACAGGAGTACGGGAACTTTTTTTCTTGCCGGACTTTTTACGTCATTCATCGCACTGGCCCTTGGAATTAAAAAATTTCGATCCCGCTATCCGCGTCTCCGGCAAAACAAAAATGCGCATGATGAAGCTTCTCCACCTGCGGAAGAGCCCGGTTCTAATGATAATCCGATATTCCCGTACCTTTTCCTTTTCCTCTGGTTTGCCGTTATGACGCTCCCGGCGACTTTGACCACAGAGGGCATGCCGCACGCGCTTCGCGCAATCGGCCTCATTCCGCCGGTTTTTATTTTTTCGGGCATCGGCGCCGCGTTTCTTTTTGCGGCGGTTGTGTCATTTCTTGAACGATTCTCCAAGACAGACCGCGAGCGCACACACATCCTTGCCGGATCCATTCTCTTCGGTTTCCTTCTGCTCCTGCTCTCGACCCTGGGAACGTATGATCGTTACTTCAAGCGGTTTTCCGGCCATCAACTCTCCTATTTTGCATTTTCCGCGGACCTGTATCATATCGGCGAGTATCTCAATTTTCTTCCCGGGGATGTTAAAAAATATGTTATAGTGAACATGGACGGCGTTGCCGTTCGGGGAGTCCCCATGCCCGCACAGAACGTCATGTTTGTTACCGGGCCATTCAGCGAGCGGAAACGGCAGGAACTGAATTTTCATTATCTCCTGCCGCAGGATATGTCTTCCATTGCCGTAAGCCCGAACGCACGGGCGGTCATTACGTTTCTTAATCCGCGCGACAAGGAACGTGTTATTGATGCCCGTTCGGCCTTCCCCGGCTTTGCGATCTCTCTTCCCGGAGAGTTTTATGTATTAAAAAATTATTGATTGCGCATATGGTTATTGTCCGGCGATCAGATGAAAACCCGATACTTATACCCGACCGAAGCCATGTGTGGGAATCGGACGCTTCTTTTAATGCCTGTGCCGTTAAAGACAAGGAACTGATTCGTCTCGTCTATCGGGCGGAATCGCGCCCCCAGCATGTAAACGGGTCCCTCCTCACCGTATCTTCCATAGGGCACGCAAAGAGCCGTGACGGAATTCACTTTTCGGAACGCGCCCAGCTTATCAGGCCGGAATACGATTGGGAGCGGTTCGGATGCGAAGATCCGCGTGTGACAAAATTGGACGGGGCATATTATATTTTTTACACAGCCCTTTCGCGGTATCCTTTCGACCCCGATGGAATCAGGGTTGGGGTTGCGCGTACCAAAGATTTCAAAACAATTGATGAAAAACATCTGGTAACTCCATTTAACGCGAAGGCAATGTCGCTTTTTCCGGAACGGATAAACGGGAAAATCGCCGCCCTCGTAACCGCAAATACCGACAGGCCGCCTTCCCGAATCGGGGTAGCGTTTTTTAATTCCCCGGAAGAAATGTGGTCGAGGGACTTTTGGATGCCCTGGTATGAAGGCATTGAATCGCATTCGCTTGATTTGCACCGGAGCCGTACGGACCATGTTGAAGCGGGCCCGCCTCCGATTCTGACAAAATACGGCTGGCTCATGATTTATTCTTATATTCAGAATTACATGTCGACACCGAAGGTTTTCGCTATTGAGGCGATCCTGCTCGATCGAAACGACCCCCTGAAGATTTTGAGCCGGCTTGAGCGCCCACTTTTGGTTCCGGAGGATGAATATGAATTATACGGGAGGGTTCCGAATATCGTTTTTCCGTCGGGAGCAATCGAACGGGGCGGTGAATTATATCTCTATTACGGCGCGGCCGATTCGACGGTGTGTCTTGCGAAAATAAAAATGAAGGATTTGTTAGCGGAGCTTATGCCGATGAATCAGGGATCATGCCTGCGCCGTTTTGACGGGAATCCAGTTATTGCGCCAAATCCCGAACATCCGTGGGAAGCCAAGGCGACGTTTAATCCGGGAGCAATCCTTGC
>MHQO01000038.1:1227-7778 GCA_001820675.1 Candidatus Sungbacteria bacterium RIFCSPLOWO2_01_FULL_47_10 | reverse complement strand
CCTCCATATCGACGAACGGCTTCCGGAACCCGTGTATGCGCCCCGCATGGATTTTGAGTCAAAACTTGTGCCGGGCGGAAATTCCGGCTGTGAAGATCCGCGCCTGACTAAAATAGGGGATACGCTTTTTATGTGCTATACCGCATTCGACGGAAAAAACCCGCCGCGGGTCGCACTGACGTCCATACCGATGCGCGATTTTTTGAAGAAGCGATGGAAATGGGAGAAGCCCGTTTTATTGTCTCCTCCCGGACTTGACGACAAAGATGCGGCGCTGTTTCCGAAAAAATTCAAAAAAGCGTACGCGATCCTTCACCGCCCTTCGGGTATAAGCACCTGGATTGATTTTATAGACGATATGCGCGTATTTTCGCCCAACAGCCCGGTTTCGGGAGAGGGCATATCGGGGCGGCGCTGGATCAACGGAATAGTTCTTATGACCCCGCGGACCGGCCGGTGGGATTCAAAAAGAATTGGTATTGCGGGTCCCCCGATCGAAACCGAGGCGGGATGGCTGCTGCTGTATCACGGCATTTCCAAGAAAGAGGACAATCATTATCATGTGCGCGCGTCCCTTCTTGATAGTAAGAATCCCACGCGCGTTATCGCGCGGACGAAATACGCGATTCTTGAATCCGAAATGCCGTATGAGAAATTCGGACAGGTTCCGAACGTGGTGTTTCCATGCGGATCGGTCGTTCTCGGAGATACGCTTTTTGTCTATTATGGCGGAGCGGATACTGTTGTCGGGGTTGCGACCGTAAAATTAAAAATCCTCCTTCGCCGGCTTTTGAAGGAGACGCCGTGATGCATCCGTTTTGTCTTACACTGCCCGCATTGCTTCCTCGGCGGTGGTGAGTCCCGCAAGAATTTTTTCCCGCGCATCGTCAATGAGAGAAATCATGCCCGCTCTTTGCACATAATCCTGAAGGGTTGCCATGGAGGATCTTTCAACAATAAGCGAGCGAAGGTCCAGATCGAACGCAAATACTTCGAAAATTCCGACCCTTCCGCGAAACCCCGTGCCTGAGCACTCGGAACATCCCTTTCCTTTCACATAGCGGGTATCGTACCCTTCAAGTCCGAAATATTTGCGGGACGCACCGGACGGGTCATACGCGATTTTACAATTCGTGCAGATTTTCCTGACCAAACGCTGGGAAATGACGCCGTTGATTGCGTATGCGATAAGACTTCGATCAATGTTCATGTCAATCAGCCGCGCGATCGTTCCGATGACCGTGTTCGCGTGCACCGTCGTATAAATGATTTTTCCGGCAAGAGATGTTCGTATCGCGTTTTCGGCGGTCTCGCCGTCCCGGATTTCCCCGATCATAATGGCATCCGGATCCTGGCGAAGGATTGAGCGAATGCCTTGCGCAAAGTCGAATTGCCGGTCCGGATTGATTTGGACCTGCCGAACCCCTTCGAGATTGAGCTCAACCGGATCTTCAAGGGTAATGATGTTCCGTTCGCTTGTCAGAATTTCGCGGAGAACGGCATAGAGCGTTGTCGTCTTGCCCGACCCCGACGGGCCGGTTACGAGGACCATGCCGTAGGGGCGCGTAATCATATTTCTGACCTTCTGAAGCACGTCCTGCGACATGCCAAGTTCTTCCAGAGACAGAAGGATTTCTTCGCGATTCAGGATGCGCAAAACGATTGCTTCTCCCTCGATTGTGGGAAATGCGGAAACGCGTATATCGAGCCTCCGCTTGCCTTCGTCCAAAATTGTTTTTTCCGCGCGTTCCCGCGAAACACCCTCTTCTTCCTGAATATGCTCAACGGGTGTTTTTGAATAGAGGCGCGATACCGCATCGGTCAGGTGCGTTCGCTTGGGGGTTTCATTCCGCTTTTTTTTGATGGCTTCTGTTGGAAGTTCCACCATAAATTCAAAATGCCCGTCCTGGGGCATGGAGTGGGTTGCAATATCCAAATTCGAAAGCACTTTTATTTTTATGATAATGCGTTCAAGGTCATAGATCGGAAGCGTTTCCTGGTCCTTCAGGATTCCGTCAATACGAAAACGAATCCGGATATTCGCCCCGGCCGGTTCAATGTGGATGTCGGAAGCCCGATCTGCAACCGCGCGCAAAAGGAGATCGGAAATAAAGTTTTCCATCCGTTCTTCTTCGTCCATTTGTTCGGTGTATTTTGCCATGGATACATTATACACCGCTTTCGCGCCCTTCCCGATAAAAACTTATCCACATACCGCGCCGCATTGTTTTGGTTTTGTCTGGTATTCACTGTGTCTTATGGATCAAATGGTGGCTATTTTTTACCCTTTTTACTATAATTGTCGATAATGACTACCCTGCTTTCAAATTGGGTTTTTGTCGCGTCTCTTGCGTATTGTTTTCAGGCAGTTGCGGCAATCGGCGATAAATTTCTTCTTGAGAAAAAAATTGCGCTTCCTTCAACCTATGTGTTTTACGTCGGTGTTTTCGGCGTTTTTGCATTGTTCCTGTATCCATTCGGTTTTTTCGTTCCATCTTTTTTCGCCCTTTTTTTGGCGACGATTTCCGGTTTTATTTCGGTAGTCGCTTTTTATTTTTTCTTCGTTGTCCTGCAGAAAAGCGATGCCTCGCGCATTGTTCCGATTATCGGCGGATTCAGTCCGATTTTTGTTTTGCTTCTTTCGCGCATGTTTTTATGGGAGGAACTGAACGGTCCGGAGTTTGCGGCGTTTTTTTTACTGATTGCCGGAGGGGTCCTCATCAGCCTTGCGTTCGCGCATGACGGCATCAAAGTGAAAAAGCCGGAGACAAAAAAGATTTTTCTTACAACCGTTTTTGCGTCTTTCCTCTTTGCTCTGACGTTTGTTCTTTTTAAAGCATCGACCGATCACACTCCGTTTATAAACGCGTTCATTTGGTCGCGGCTTGGGGGTTTCTTCGCGTCTCTTTTTTTTCTCCTGCCGATGGCATGGCGGGCAGAAATTCTGCGCTCTCCCTCCTCAGGGAATGTAAAAACAACGGGCGGATTATTTCTCTTCAACAAACTTTCGGGAGCAATCGGTTTTTTTCTGGTTGATTACGCGATATCCATCGGCCATGTTTCGGTGGTGAATGCAATGCAGGGCGTTCAGTATGTGCTCGTCTTCTTTTTTGCCCTTATTCTTTCCAGGAAATTTCCCTCTATTTTGCGGGAGGACTTCGGATTGTTTCCGCTCGTGCAGAAGGCGGGCGGTATCGTGCTGGTTGCAGGCGGGCTTGCCGTGCTGGCATTCTGGGGATCGTCGTAACACGCGAGCACGTTATATGAAAAGTTGAATCGGGTCGAATATGAATTCGAATTGGTAACGCATTTATTCGCATTTATATGCGGTACGACGATGGCGGGCTTTTTGAAGAAGAAAATTATAGCGGTATCCATTGCCGGCATTGTTTTCGGAAGCATTTCCGGAGTGATATATCTTTTGCGTCCGTATCCTCCGACGGAAACATTTACGTGGGGAGTCACGTTTTCTTCTTCCTTTGCGGAGCTTCTCGGCCTCGATACGAGGGAAACATTTACGGCGATCCTTGACGATCTTGGCGCAAGACGCATACGAATTCCCGCGTATTGGGACCGGATTGAAGGGGGGCGGGGTGTGTATGATTTTGAAGAATTGCGCTGGCAGATGGATGAGGCATCAAAGCGCGGCGCGTTCGTTATTCTTGCCGTCGGGCTGAAGCTTCCTCGATGGCCGGAGTGCCACATCCCTTCGTGGGCGTCGGGACTGTCCGATGAAGAGAGAAAAGATATCCTCCTTTCGTTCATTCGCGAAACGGTTTTTGCGCTCAGGGCGTATGAGAACATAGCGGCGTGGCAGGTTGAGAACGAACCCTTTTTGCCGTTTGGCGCATGTGATCGGCAGGGATCGGATTTTTTGGAGCGCGAAATCGCGCTTGTCCGATCGCTTGATCCTTCGCGCCCCGTGCTTATTACCGATTCCGGGGAGCTTTCGCTCTGGGTGCCTGCGGCGCGGCGGGGGGATATTTTCGGAACTTCCATTTATTTCCAGACG
Organism: Candidatus Sungbacteria bacterium RIFCSPLOWO2_01_FULL_47_10; assembly: GCA_001820675.1. Lineage (GTDB taxonomy): Bacteria > Patescibacteriota > Minisyncoccia > Sungbacterales > GWA2-42-14 > 2-01-FULL-47-10-A. The sequence goes on along the minus strand of MHQO01000038.1, from coordinate 3,766 downwards.
AATACGCGCCTCTTCGGCCCGATTCGATATCCGATATTCCCCGGTTTTTTTCGGGCAAAATCCCGCATAACGGATTTTTTCGCGGGAAAGAAACAAAAGATTGTCATAGAGTTTCAAATGGAGCCGTGGAATAAGAAGCAGATATACGAAACCACCCCTGAAGAGCAATTTTCGGTTTTGAACGAATCGGAATTCGATGACCGTATCGCATTCGTAAAAAAAACCGGTTTTGATACCATATATATATGGGGGGCGGAGTGGTGGTGGTGGTTGAAGGTGAAACATGGCATGCCCGGATTTTGGGAGAAAGGAAGAGTATTGTTTATAGGTCAAGATATTTAATTCAAATGGTGCGAACTATACATTGGCACGAGGGTGTGGCACAGGTTGATATTTTCGCGCCGTTTCGCATTTCATACTACCATGGTTAACATTCCCATTCACAAAATTCCTTCGGTATTGCTTATTGAAGATGAAGAGGAGCATATCGATTTGTACAAGGGGTACCTTGAGCATGCCGGATTCAGGGTTTTTGCCGAAAGAGAGGGGAGGGGCGGCATTGAACGAGCGAAGCGCGAGCGGCCTGGCGTGATTATTCTTGATCTCCGCCTACCCGGCCTTCACGGAACCGACGTGTTAAAAATTCTCAAGGAAACCCCGGAAACGAAGGATATTCCCGTGATTGTTCTTACGAATATGACATATGACGGAGATGAGGCGCTCGTGAAGAGCCTTGGGGCGCGGGAGATTTATGTGAAAGCGCGAACGGTGCCCAGGGATATTGCGGAGGCGGTAAAAAAATATATCAAATGAAAAAGAAAAAAATTGTCGTATTGATGGGCGGTCCTTCATCCGAACACGAAGTTTCTTTGCATACGGGAATGGAAGTCATAAAGAATCTTGCCGCGAAAAAATACGAAATTCTCCCCGTTGTCATTTTGAGAAACCGGGCATGGATGTTTCTTCCAAGCCGGAGCTTTTTATCGTCGGCGGGCGCCAAAACCGCGCCAATGAAAGGGGGGGTGACGATGCGGGAAACATCCGCTCTCGAAAAAGTCCGAAGAGAGAAATCCGACATTACGTTTCTTGCTGTGCATGGCGAATTTGGCGAAGACGGTACGATCCAGAAACTGCTTCAAGCGCACGGGATTCCATATACGGGTTCGGGGGTTTTTGCAAGCGCGGTGGGCATGGATAAGCCAAAGTCGGCTGTTCTTTTTCGAGAGGCGGGACTTTCGGTTCCGGAATTTCTGGTTTTTTCACGAAATTCATGGCGAAGCACCCCTGACAGAATCATTCGCGCTATCGCAAAGAAATTTTCTCCCTCGTGCGTCATCAAACCAGCGGATCGCGGATCAAGCGTGGGAGTGCATATCGTAAAAGTCGGAAGAGAACTTCGTGCGGCGCTCACCGACGCATTTTCATACTCCCATTCGGTTATGGCGCAGGAGTTTGTGCGCGGAAGGGAAATTACATGCGGAGTTCTTGAGAGAGCCGACGGATCAATTTTTTCGCTTCCGCCAATAGAAATTATTCCCAAAAAGGGCGCATATTACGACTACGCCTCCAAATACCACAAAGGAGGAAGCGAGCATGTAATTCCGCCAAGGGGAATCCCGAAAAAAACCATTTCAGCGATTCAAGATGCTTCAGTCGCGGCTCACGCGGTCATCGGATGCGGCGGTTATTCAAGAACCGACTTCATACTCTCGGAGGACGGAAAACTTCATACGCTTGAGATCAACACCCTTCCCGGCATGACTCAAACATCACTCCTGCCGGAGGCGGCACGCACTGCGGGAATTCGTTTTCCGGATCTTCTCGATTCTATCCTTATCGGCTCCTTGCGGCGCGCGGCATAAGGGCGCGTTTATGGTGCCGCGCTCTCCTTGTGTATTCTTTCTCTTGCCACTTTTTTTGCTTATGGTATCTTGAAATAAGTTCGTTGAAGGCATGGGAGCGGCCCATGGCGGAATACGAGTCGATGAACCGGTTTTTGGGAATTTCGCCGTCTCTTGCGGATATTGACGATGTGCTGAAATTCGCCGATGGCGCGGTTATGTTTGATCACGGCGGAATACAGCAGATTATGCCGGATCGGCTTCCTTTTTTGATTCTAAACCAAGCGGTTGTTTTTTCGAATCGCAACGGCAATAAGGCGATCATTACAACCGCCGATATTTCGTGCAGTGATTGCGAGGGGCACATCCCCGAAGAACGAATGACCCCGCTCATTCTTTTTTCAAAGGCAATCGCTCTTACCGGCAGATGTATCGCGGCTTTATTGAACGGCGGAAGTGCCGTTGTTGCGGAAGTTGTCAAAACCGGCCCCGTTGAATCCTTGTTGACTTTTTCCGACTTGCATCACGCAACACCCCCTCTGACGGCGCTTTCGTATGCGGAGGTTGTTTCCATCGAGCGTCGGCGTGTTACGAAAGTTTTGGTACATTCACAGTCGTGGATCGTGTCGGAGGATCGATTTGTGCCTGCCGGCAAAATAAGCGGCCTTGAATACGCAGTTATTCCGAAGGAACTTTTT
>MHQO01000038.1:0-1196 GCA_001820675.1 Candidatus Sungbacteria bacterium RIFCSPLOWO2_01_FULL_47_10 | reverse complement strand
TTATTATGGACATGGGTGATTACCGCATCATTATTCTTGCGACAATTGTATTTATCGTCGGCTGGCTTTCGGTCATATCGTTTCACAAATCTCCCGATCGCCGGGCCTTCAGCTTTTTTGTCGGTTCAGTTTCGTTTTGGGCTTTGACTCTTGCCTTTTTTTATTTTTCAAAGGGGGCTGCTTTTGATTTTTGGGGGAGGATGGTCTATGTGTCCGGCGGTTTGATCGCTTTTCTTTTTTTGAGATTTGCTTTTTTATTTTCTCGCGTTCAATTCCCTCCGTATCTGAAAATTTTGGTTGCGTTGCCGTGGGCGCTGCTTTCGTATTATTATTTTTTTTCTCCGTTTCTTGTTCAAAAAGTTTTTTTTCTTGAATCGGTCAGGGGGTATTCATACGGGCCGGGCCACCTGTTGTTCGATGTCTATTTTTTTTCTTATTTCATTATCGGTTTTTTCCTCCTCTTTCGCGCGTTTTCCCGAGAACGCGACCAAAGCAAGCGACTGCAGTTCGTGTTTATTATTATCGGTACGTGCACAGGATTGGCGCTGTCCGCATCAACCAACATCATTTTACCGTGGTTTGGCCGGTTCGAACTTCTTTGGGCGGGACCAATCGGCGTTGCCATCTGGGCGGGTATCTTGTCATACGGGATCATGCGCCACCATCTTTTGAATATTCAAATCATCGCAACGGAGATATTTGTGAGCTTTATGTGGGTGGTTCTTTTTATAAATATTTTTATTTTTAACGGAATTGAGGAATTATTATTCAATATATCGATTTTTTCGATAATGCTTCTCCTCGGCATCCTCCTTATCAGGAGTGTTGTGAGTGCCGTTGAACAAAAAGAAGAACTCGAACGTCTCAGTAAGGGCCTGTCCCAGGCAAATGAAGATTTAAAGCGGCTTGACGAGGCAAAATCGGAATTTATTTCGATTGCATCTCACCAGCTTCGGACGCCGTTAACGTCGGTCAAGGGGTATATCTCGATTCTTCTGGAGGGCACATTCGGCCGCCTGACCGCGGGCCAGGTAGAGGCGCTTCATAAAATTTACGTATCATCGGAACGGCTTATCAAGCTTATCGATGATCTTCTGAGTTTATCCCGGATCGAGTCGGGCAGGATGCGATATGATTTTCAAAACATTAACATATGCGCGCTTATCAAAGACGTTGTTGAAGAAAATATGCCCAAT
>MHQO01000037.1:20413-21629 GCA_001820675.1 Candidatus Sungbacteria bacterium RIFCSPLOWO2_01_FULL_47_10 | reverse complement strand
CAAATGTCGTATCGCCGGACTCCACCGGTAAAAGGATTTGGCGGCACCGAACGCGTTATTCCCCCCGCCGTGTCGTTGAGAGAGCTTGAGCGGAAAAATCCCGAACGCGCGGAAGAAATAAGAAAGGGAGATCAGGCGGGCGGAAACCGATCAATTGAAAAAAAAGAGGTGAACTTGTCTGAGTTGAGAATGGCTCTTGAGGAATCAATGAAAAACAAAGAGGAAGAAAAAAATCCGGAGCCGCAGGTTGTCGTCGGTCCGGACGGCGTTTCGGAACAAAAAACGAGCGGTGTGATAAGGCCGGGTGAATCAGTCAAGTTTTAGATTCACCGCCTTCGACAACCTCACGCCTTTTCCACTCTCTCCGTATATTCTCCTAACACGGTATTTATTCTCACGACATCTCCTTCGTTGATGAAAAGCGGCACATTGATCTCGGTTCCGGTTTCGAGCTTTACGCTTTTCGTTCCCGCTTGCGACCGATCTCCCTTGACGCCCGGAGGCGCTTCCGTCACTTTCAATTCGACCTTGATCGGGGGTGAGAGGGAAATAACTTTTTCTTCCAGAAATACCGCTTCGCATTCCGTATTCGGCTTCAGCCATTTGATGATCGTGCCGGCGATGTCTTCTGGGATCGTCATTCGATTTTTCGGGTCTGCAGGATCAATGAAAACATGATTGTGCCGGTGGGAATACAGAAACATAAGTTTTTTCTTTTCGATATCGGCCTCCTGAAAACTGTCCGACGGTTTGAAGTTGCGCGAAAGAACCTGTCCGCTGGAGAGGTTTTTTAATTTTGTCTGGACGGACGATCCACCCCTCCCGATGTGCTGGTGCGCGACCTCAAGCACCTGATACGGGGTACCGTAAATCATGACTACTATTCCGTTCTCGAGATCATTTATGGATAACATATGTTGAAACAATGGATAAAAACATTTTTATCTGTTTTTTGTCTCGTGAGGTGCGGCTTGGAATACTATTGCAAATAATCGAATATATGTCAAGCGGATTGCCAGACCGATAGTGCATACAATATGTTTTTTTAGCTTTTTTTCGTGTGGATAAGTATTTTCTTAAAACAGGCAGAGTGATGTAATATAGTATTATATGGGCACAAAATCGTAAAAAGGTCGAGTGATCAGACGGTTTTGAGCCGCCTTTGTTGATGTACCTTAAATATGCGCTTTTCGGTTTCCGGAATTTCAAAAATGTT
>MHQO01000037.1:13581-20363 GCA_001820675.1 Candidatus Sungbacteria bacterium RIFCSPLOWO2_01_FULL_47_10 | reverse complement strand
TCGGATGGGTTGTCGCGGTTGCGGTTGGAAAATTGGTTGAGCAGGTTATTCGCGCCTTGAAAGTCGATCAACTGCTTGCTCGCCTTGAGTTTGAGAAAGCGCTTGAGCGGGCTGGCGTGCGGCTGAATTCGGGTGCGTTTATCGGGGGGCTTGTGAAGTGGTTTCTGGTCGTCGTATTTTTGCTTGCGGCGGTAAATATTCTTGGCGAACGATTCAAGCCGATTTCGGATTTTCTCGTGGCCGTATTAACGTATCTTCCGAATGTGGTCGTTTCCGCGGTCATTATCGTGATCGCGGCGCTTGTTGCCGATACCGCTTCGGCGGTTGTGAAAGGGTCGGTTGAGGCGATGGGATTTCGAGCGCACCTTACGGAGGTGGTCGTTCGGTGGTCCATCTGGACGTTTGCGATTGTCGCGGCCCTCCTTCAGCTTGGTATCGCAACGGCACTGCTGCAGACGGTAGTGACGGGCGTTGTTGCGATGCTCGCGCTCGCATTCGGACTCGCCTTTGGCCTTGGTGGAAAGGAAGCGGCTGCGGATATTATCGACTCCGTTCGCGATCAGATGAAAAAATAGAACCGGTTGTGTGGTATACGGAAAAATCCCGTCCTTCGATACGCTCAAGGCGGGATTTTGATATTCGATAATGCGATGACTGTGCGGGATTATGCGATTAGTCCGATTTTTTGTTTGACTTCCGAAAGGGTTTTTTGGGAAATCGCTCCGGATCTTTCAGCGCCTTCACGGATGATTTTCATTACTTCATCCGAATTCTTTTCAAGTTCTCGGAACCTGTTTTGGATCGGCTCAAGTTTTGCAATGATTATTTCGCCAAGGTCTTTTTTGAATTCGGCATACCCCTTTCCCGCATACCTGTTTTCGAGGTTTTTTATTGATTCTTTTGAAAAGGCATGATACACGGCAAGAAGATTTGAAACAGCTGATTTTGCTTTTTTATCGAATCGTATTTCGGACCCGGAATCCGTCATCGCGGTTTTTATTTTCCTCAGAATTTCATCTGGTGAATCGAGAAGGGCGATATAATTATTCGCGCTCTTGGCAGACTTCGACATTTTCTTTGACGGGTCATCAAGCCCCATAATGCGCTCGGCGCTTTTGTTGAGCATCTCCTTCGGGAGCATAAACGTATCGCCAAACCGGTTATTGAAGCGTTCTGCAATGGAGCGGGTCAGTTCAACGTGCTGTTTTTGGTCTTCTCCGACCGGAACGACATCGGTTTGGTAGAGTAAAATATCGGCCGCCATAAGCGTCGGGTAATTCAGAAGGCCGGAAAGTACGCCGCGGCGTTTTTCCGCTGATTGTCTTTTTTCTTTAAACTGGGTCATCCGCTCAAGTTCTCCCAAGGGGGTGAGCGTATTCAATATCCAGGCAAGTTCAGCGTGGTCGTGGTTATGCGACTGAACGAACATAATCGACTTTTTCGGGTCGATTCCGCAGGCAAGATATATCATTGCGACCTCAAGGGTTTTTTTTCGAAGTTCTTCCGGGTCTTGCGGGACGGTTATGGCGTGCAAATCGACGATGCAAAAAATAGCATCAGTCGTTTCCTGAAGCCCGACAAACTGTTGTATTGCTCCGAGATAATTTCCGATATGGAGATTTCCCGAGGGTTGAATGCCTGAAAATATGCGTTGGCGGGTCATAAAAACGCAATAGAAGCACAATTGAAACTCGCGAGAAACTCGAGAAATATACTACCAGGCGGTTGAAATACTGTTGAGTTTCTGGGGCATTTCTGCCGTATTTCAATTATACCTTAATAACAACGGGGAGTACCATCGGCCGCCGTTCTGTCTTTGAGAACAAAAACTGTCCGATTTTATCGCGGATGTTGTTCTTGATATAATCGGGATCGAAGGTTTGTTCCGAGGACGAGGTATGTTCTACGGTTTCTCTTATTTTTTGCCGCGTCTGCTTCAGGAGTTCCTGGTTTTCGCGCAGGTATATAAACCCGCGCGAAATGATGTCCGGCGACCCGATAATTTTTCCGGTCTTTGAATCAAGAATTGTGATGATGACGAAGATGCCGTCTTGGCTGAGCATTTGCCTGTCGCGAAGCACTACCTCGCCGACATCTCCAACGCCAAGTCCGTCAACCATAACATAGCTTGCCGGAACTGTTTTTTTCAAAAGCGTAATTTTGTTCGGCGAGATCTCGACAATTTGTCCGTTGTTCGGTATGACGATGTTTTCTTCCGGAATGCCGACCGATTCCGCGAGTCCCGCGTGAAGCTTGAGAAGAAAATAATTTCCGTGTATGGGCATGAAGAACTTCGGCCGCATGAGGTTGATCATCATTTTCAGGTCCTCCGCCTGTGCGTGCCCTCCGGCGTGAATATCCATCATTTGGTAGTGATACACTTTGGCGCCTTGGCGGTAAATGATGTCTTTGAGCGATTGAACCGTCCGTTCATTTCCCGGAACGACCGATGAGGAAAAGACAACCGTATCTCCTTTTTCAAGACGGATATAGCGGTGTTCCTTCTGGGCAATTCGCATGAGAACCGCGTTTGATTCGCCTTGCGCCCCGGTACCGCAGACGAGTTGCTGCGACTCCGGATAGTCGCCGATCTTGTCGATATCGACGAATGTCCCTTTTTTGGCTTTTATATATCCGAGTTCCTGGGCGATTGCGACATTTGCTTTCATGCTGTATCCGTCGATTACAACTTTTCGGCCGAATTTTTCGGCGAGTGTTATCAGCTGTTGAATACGGGAAATAAGCGTTCCAAAAGTCGCCGTGATGATTCTTCCCTGAGCGTGCTGGAAAATGTCTTCAAGATTTTCCTGTATCGTTTTTTCCGATATGGAATGGCCCGCCCGCTCCGCACCCGTTGAGTCGGACATGAGGAGGAGGACTCCCCGTGAAGAAAGCTGTGCCATCTTTGCGTAGTCGGCCGGTTTATCTCCCACTGGGTTGTTGTCAAATTTAAAATCGGCGGTATGGCATACTGTCCCGACCGGCGTGTGGACCGCAACACCGAATGTATCGAAGATATTGTGGTTGACGTGGAAAAATTCCGCTTCAAACGCGTCTCCAAATCGTATTTTTTTATCGATGTCGATGATTTCGATGTCGATGGGAGGCAAGTGCTTGAAGTCTTCCTGCCGTCTGAGAATAATGCCGCGCGTGAGCGCTCCCGCGTAAATCGTCGGATTTCCCAGTTCATGGATGAGGTAAGGAATTGCGCCGATGTGGTCAAGATGGGCGTGGGTTATGATAACGCCGCGAATCCGATCCTTGTGTTCTTTGAGATAAGAAATATTCGGAATGATATAATCGATTCCCGGCATTCCTTCTTCAGGGAATTGGAGCCCCATGTCAATAATTAAAATGTCGTCGCCGTACTCAAGAAACGTCATATTTCTGCCGATTTCCTCGAGCCCTCCGAGCGGCACGACCTTCAGGTTTTCGTGAGGGAGCCTGGAAATATCAAAGGTTTTTTGTCCGTCTTGCGCGCCGCGCCACGGCCTTCTTTGGTGGCGGCGGTTGCTTTGCCGGCGCGAGTGCGCCGAACGAAATTGTTTTATCATATGAAAAATTGATGAAGATGGTAAAATGGTGAATCAATCCGACCCCGTCGGATTTTGATGAAATCGCGGCGTTTTAACATATGACGCGACTCATCAAGCAAAAGTTCGATTAAAATCGAACGAAACGATTTATCATTTTCATCGTATTTAGAGTTTATTAACCGTGCCCAGGGAGGGATTTGAACCCTCACACCTTTCGGCATACGGCTCTGAACCGTACGTGTCTGCCAGTTCCACCACCTGGGCATACCGATGGACGCACATTGCCCTCGAATTGCTTCGCGAATACATGAATCAGTATGAGAGGGTGATTAACAAAATAGAGAGGAAATGAGTATCAGGGCAAGCCCTGACTTGACTGCTATGTTCATTATAGCATATCCGATTTAAATTTGCAAGGGTTACTTTTTCCAGGTCCTTTTGGTTTTTACATACCATGTATCAATTTCGTTGAACCGGTCGGATGCCACGACGATATTCTGCAGATCGATTCCTTTGACGGTATTTCTCACCGCATAATAGTAATTCGGGCTGTAGAGGAACAGCGCGCCGTATTGCTCCGTCACGATCCGCTGGAATTCCTGATATTTTTTCTTTCGTTCTTCAGCATCCGGTTCCCGCCGCGCATCCTCGAGGATTCTGTCGATTTTGGTATTTGAAAACATTGCTATATTAAGCCCCGGATCGCGGATTTGGCTTGAGTGCCAGAACGCAAAGGGGTCGGGTTCGTGTCCGAGGACTTCTCCGAAGATCAAGGCATCATAGGCGCGGGGCCGGATAATATCCTTTTCGAGGTCCGTGACGGCCGCGATTACAACTTTGGTCTTGATTCCTATTTCTCCCCAGTTTTTTTGAATAATATCCGCAGTCCGCGTAAGTTCCGGTATATCGGGAGTAACGAGTGTAATCGCAAATTCTCTTTCATCCGTACTTTTTCCTTTTTTCTCCTTCTTTATCAGGATGCCGTCATCGTTTCTGTTCCACCCGAATTTTGAAAGAAGTGCGGAGGATTCATCCGTGTCGCGGAGATTTTTTGAATCCACGGTTTCCAATTCGTGGCCGAACACTCCGGGAGGAAACGGGGAATTTATTTCGGAAGCAGCCCCTCCGAACACGGAATCGATGATTTCAGTTCGCGAGATTGCGAGGGATAAGGCCTTTCTGATTCCTGATTCCTGAAATGCGTCGAAATTCTGGGTGTTCAAAAAAACGGCGAATACCCGAAGCAGTCGCAGGGGGTAGATCGTTATTTCCTCTTTTCGCAGAAGATTAATTTTTTCCGGATTTTGGAGACTTACGGCATCAATCTCGTTTTTTTTAAATGCTTCGATCAGCGCCTCACCCGAGTCATAAAAAGAAAATTCGATTGACGCAAGATTCGCGGCATGTCTGTAATAGTTCGTATTTGCCTTCAGAATATATTTTGTAACCGCGTTTGCGGAGTTTTGCTTTAATTCGTCAAATACATATTTTCCCGATCCGACAGGTTTGAGATTTAAGTCGGTAAGGAGGGTGTTTTCCGGAAGAACGCGCCCCCAGAGATGTTCCGGAAGGATTCCCACGGCGGCATTTTCCATAAAGGACGGATAGGGCTGTTGAAGTATGAACCTGACCGTATAATCATCGATTTTTTCCGCGCTCACCCCCTGCCAGTTTTGCCTGAGCGGGCTTTTATATTCCGGGTTTTGGATTGCTCGCACGGTAAACATGACATCCTCGGCCGTTACCGGAATACCATCGTGCCAGGAGGCGTTTTTTGTAAGATAAAATGTAAATTCCGTGTTGTCGGAAGACGCTTCCCAGCGTTCCGCAAGATCTCCGACCGCCCTGCCTCCCGAATCGTATGTGATGAGGGAAGAAAAAAGCAGGTTCACGAGATCCCGGTCGGTGTCGTTATTCGAAAGATAGAGGGGGTTGATAAGGTGCGGTTGTTTCAGGAGCCCTTCGCGAAATATCCCCGCTCGCGCAGGAACGATAACGGTACGTTTTAAGATAAATGAGGCGCTGAAGGTTCCGGCTGACGCAAAAAAAATAACTCCGAGAAGGAATAAGAGAATTCGTTCGTTTTGTGAGAACAGGCGCGGGAAGTACAGGATTCGCCTGAGCCAGAAAATTATCTTTGCCTTGGTCATACAATGAACATACAAAACGCGGAGTGCACAAAACGTAAATAAAAACGCAAGCGGTCAAGGGCTCAAAACACGAACACGCGTTCGTCCGTTTCGGTCTTTGTGTTTTCGGCCTTCATGCGCGTTTTGAAAATTTGCCTTTTGTTTTAAAAGAGAGGAGTGATGTATGCGTTTTTGTTTTTTAGAGAAGTATATTCACGGTTGCGGACAGAAAGAAGAGGCACCCCAGCACAATGGTTCCGTAAAAAAGAATTTTTTCAAATCCTCGTTTTGTGCGATAGACATTCCCCTCGCCGCCGAACGACGCCGAAAGGCCGGTTCCCCGTTGTTGGAGGAGAATCGCGGCAACAAGCAATACCGAAGTGACGATTTGAATAATAGGCAATATTGAATTCATGTTCTCTAACTAACTAATCTCGAATTTTTTTGCGAATAGTTCGACACGCTCACTACACGCATTCGCGAGCAACATGAGCGTTCGATTAACGGTTAAATGATGGCGTTCGCAATTCCGATAATAATCGACGCAAGGAATAATGTCCAGAAATCCTGAATGGCAAGTTCTGCAAGGAAATAATCGGCAAGGAGAAGGATTGCGATATTTATCACGACATGAAACAGTCCGAACGTAAGTATAATAAATGGAAAACTGACAATTTTCAAGATCGGGCGGATAAACGTGTTTATGAGCGCAAGGGTCAGCCCGCCCAAAAACAGGTATTCAAGATCGGGCGGAATGATGAACCCGGGAAGAAGGGCTCCTGCCGCATAGAGAGCCGCGCCCGAAAGGATGATTCTGATGATAAATTTAAACAAAAAACGCATTAGTGCCATGATAGCACCTTTGCCGGATGAATACAAGCAAAAAGAGCCGGAATATTCCGACTCTCTATAAACATGATTTTTCGAATTCTTATTCCGGCAAACCGGCCTCCGATTCCCTGATTTCCTCAAGGCGGACGTTTGCAACAAGCATATCGCAGGTAACCGGAACTTCGTCCGCGGCCCACGTGAGCGCGGTCTCTTTTTTATCGGAGACGGCTTCCGCGGCATTCAAAACACGGACGATGTTGTCGTTGATTCTGACCGCATTCGCTTT
>MHQO01000037.1:11118-13565 GCA_001820675.1 Candidatus Sungbacteria bacterium RIFCSPLOWO2_01_FULL_47_10 | reverse complement strand
GAAGGCCGTTCATCGGGTAGCAATACCAGATTCGCCCGATATACACCCCGAAAGGTATTTTTTCAATAATCGATTCGACCGGTTGCGGGTTGCTTCCTTCCAGCACGACATTTGTTCCGGAAATACCCGGTGTGCCGTCATACCCCCGTCCGCCCCCGCGGTTGAATCTGAACCCCGACGCGGGCAGAAGTTTTCCTTCGGCAAGAAGTTCCTTCGGGTCTTTGCCGAGCTTTGCGCGCGCGTCAGGATCTTTTTCCGCAAGACGCTGGGTTTCGTACCAAGAGGAAAGGAGATCGGTAAGCACGCCGTTTATGATGAGGTGGGTTTTTTGCGTAGGGAGTCCTTCGCATGTAATGCCCTTTGCTCCCACATACGCAGGATTTGCCGCATCGTCATACAAAGAAATTTCCGGAGAGCAGATTTTTTCTCCGAATTTTCCCATGAAGGGTGATTCCATGCCGTAGAATGAGGATGTCGTAAGCGCGGGAAGGATGAGGTTTGTGATAAATTCCGAAAGCGGCTGAGGACCGAAGATGACCGGATACGAACCCGATTCGATCGTTGCGGGCTCCCGGAAATCTTCCCCCGCTCGTCCGCCTCCGTCGGATTCCGTAAATATTCCGCATGCGGCAATCGCGTTTCGTGAAACTTCCTTTCCCGCCTCGTCGGAGATATCGCGAAGCGATCGGTAGCAAACAGAGCTTGATCCTTTCGCGTTGAATTCTTCGACCATGGCGGTAAGCGATACTGTTGCGAATGCGGATTCATCGGTTTTGACTTCGGGAAGCGCGGTTGACGCAATGGCCACTGCTTCGTTTACGACCGTAAGGTCTCCTCCGACAATCAGGCCGAGGCGGTGAATCGATTTTTTCGCCCGGGCGGCAAGTTTTGCAAGCGCCGGTGAGTTGAGGCATTCGTGCACGGCACCGTCGAGGATTTTCCAGCTTGCGTCGATGAATTGTTCATCCTGTATGTTCATGAGTTCCGGATCGTGATAATTGAAGAGCGTTCGTTGCGCCGCGATTGGGCGGGGAAGCGACACGAATTCCGCGTCAAGAACCGCTCCCTCGCGAGCTTTTGCAAGCGCGATTTTTACGCCATCGAGCGTAAGGTTATTCGATTCGGAACCGAAGCCTGTCTTCAGGCCTTCCGATGTTGCGAATACCGCCTGGATGCCGATGCCGAAGTCTTCCTTTGATTTCGGTTCCTCAACGCCATTCGAAAGAATGTGCGAGGTGAAATTGAAGCGCGCGACATTCTGAAGGTTTGAGGAGGCAAATACTTCCGCTTCTTTTACGTCCGCGAGCGTTTTGATATATTTGAGCGCTTCGTATACGCAGTGCGCAAGGGTTTCTTTGGTTTTCATGAGTTCGCTCCCCCCGTGAGTTTTGCGTATGCGCGCATGGTCGGGCCTCCGTTGCCGAGGCGCTTGGTCTGCATGGGCTGTCCTTTGCCGCAGTTCGGAATCGGGAAGAGCCGGAAATCGTCTCCAACCGCGTCGACACTCATGAAATAGTCATAGGTATCTGCCATGATGCCGCCGTCGCGGTACATCTGTCCGATTTTTCCATCCGTGATTTCATATACCTTTCGCGCCGTGATCCTAAAGTTTTCGCGCGACTCCGCGATTGAAGGCGTGCGGTGCCCCACGAGATAATACCCGTGATCGACGTCTTTGATAATATCCTCCGGCTCACTCGTTCCTTTTTCGAACACCGTATTCGACATCCGGATCAGCGGGACAACCTGCCCGCCGTTTGCCTTCCAGTGGCCGTTCGGCTCGTCCTGCATGATCGCCGAAGTTTGCCGTGAGTTCATGAATCCGACAAGAATCCCTTTTTTCACGTGCCAGACGCGGCGCGCGGGGGTTCCTTCATGGTCATAGGCGTAGTGGCCGTATCCCGGAAGGGACGGGTCGGAGAAAGCGTTCACAAGGCTCGATCCGATGCGTTTACCGATAAGGTTTTCGTCCGGGCTTTTGAAAAGCCAGGAACGTCCGGCATATGCCGTCTCCATTTTAAGAATGCGGTCAAGTTCCGTCGGGTGTCCTACGATCTCATGAACTTTGAGCGCGTTAAAGTGGGGATCGGTAACGACCGGAACCGGTTTTTCCGTCCATGGGCAGGGTGGGCATGCGGTAAGGACGCAGGCATCACGCGCAAGATCAAGGGAAAATTGCCGAAGATTCGGAAACCGGAAAAATTCATCGCGAATTCCGTTCTCGATGACTTCCCATCCGCGCTGGTGGCCGAGGTAATCATAATGCTCCTGCGTTACCCCACCATCGGAAACCGCGACAACATACGCCATGCCCTGCGTGTAACAGAATGTTTGGTCAATCGATGCGCCTTCGGAAGAAACGTAAAGTTCCCGTTCAACCCATGTTGCAATGCCGATGAAATTCTGCTTAAGCCGTCGGTCGAGCGTTTTCAGTTCCTTTGAAATTT
>MHQO01000037.1:6322-11104 GCA_001820675.1 Candidatus Sungbacteria bacterium RIFCSPLOWO2_01_FULL_47_10 | reverse complement strand
TCCGCCGGAACCGTGTTTTGATGAACGGGGATCGAGGCGATATCGGTGCTCCAAAGCGTTTTTCCGAGTTCTCCCCACGCGCTTTTTCGGGTGAATTTATTTTTTGCGCAATGCATCGCGCGCTCATAGCTTTTCTCAAGCGCGGAGCGGACGATTTCGGAGAAATTCGGCACATCGGTCGGCCCGAGCGAAATCCCGAAATATCCTGCCGCGTGCATGCGTTCTCCCGCAATCACGCGAGTATGAAGCTCAAGCGAATAATCCCGGCCGCTCCCTTTCGGTGTGCCGTTTTGAGCCGATGCGCCTTTTCCGACGGATATATTGATCCGTGCGTCCGCAATGCGGATCCCGTGGCGATTCCTTGTAAAATCGCGGAGAACCGATTCGGTTTCCGGCTTTAACCGGTCTCCGAGTTCAATGGTAATTTCTTTGTTGGTCACGATTTTCTCCCGTTTTGCCGTTTTTTGTTAAGAAACTGTAACCAAGAAGTACCATGTATTTGCGCGCATTGTCAAAAAAATACAGAGGTCGGACCTCTGTAAGAAAAAAGCCGGACGAATCCGTCCGGCAATATATAATTATCTGAGTTCTGGCAATTCAGTCATGAGCGCTTCGGTGGTAAGGGTTAACGACACCGGACCGCGTGCGGACGCGCGTTCGGCGAACCATCGTGCGATACTGTCCTTGTCGCGCTTCCGGATCGCGATGTTCAATCGGATCTCTTCGAGCGTTTCTGCCATCGTCCGCTTGGCGCCCTTGAGGGGATGATCCGCAAAGAAACGCTTCACGTCCCGATACATATCTTCGGTCTTAAATCTTTTCGCGACACCGACGATGTTTCCGAGATGTCTTATGCCGTCGCCGTGATATCGCGCATACAACAGCTTCCAGTTCTTCTTGATATAATTCCATACAATGGGAAGGGCCGCCTGATTTTTATCGGTGTTCACGAACACGATGACCGTGTCCTGCTTGCGGACCTTGTTTGATACCGCAAGGTCGAGCACCCGCCTGACCGTGTCGGGGTCCTGCGTTTTCCCGATCGCGCGAAGAACACGTATCTTCTCTTGATGGTCTTCGGTCGAGTCATATACCCGCATGAGCTTTTTAAGCGCCTCCGGTCCGCCGTTCTCGGCGTTCAGGATGTACACCGCCTGCCGGATGTCCGGATCGAGCGGTTCTCCCGCAAGGAACGCGTCAATCTTGGCGCGTGCCGTCGTAATCGTTTCAGTATCGCCGTATCCGCCGAAGCACCGGAGGGCGAGCGCGCGAAGAAGAATACTGGCATTCGTTTCGTCGCCCCTCTTGTTCCACGTCATGACGCGCGCGGGGTCTGCAAAAAAGTTTTTCGCGTATTCCCTGAAGTGTGTATACGCGTCATCCGGCATTCGCACACCCGGATGGAGGATGTGATCGATGTCACCAAGCGCGCCAGCGATCATGCTCCAGACGTAGTAGCTTGATTCCTTCTCGTAAGCCGAAAGCGTCTCGACTGCTTCAACCATTGGAACGTGACCCGCTTTTGCAAGCGCGAATACGTCGTCGAGCAGTCCGATCCTGTCGGCGGGACCGAGGTCTCCGGCCTTCACCGCGGCCCGAAGTTCGTTTCGTATATAGGGCGGATAGAGTACCCGGTAGAGCGACGTCGTGCCAGGATTGAACTTTACCCAATCGCCGGGCCGGACGGGAACTTCAAGCATCATGTTTTTTCCGAACATATAGGAATAGGTTGGCTTCGAGGCATTACGCGCAGTCGTACCGATCGGAATGGTCCATGTCTGGTTTTTCTTGTCCTTGGAGCCGTCGAAGAGGAATCGCTCCTGCGAAAGTTTGAACCTTCGCGTGGTCGCTTCTTTGTTTTCCTGTTCCTCGACGGTAACGAGGGGGTACCCTGTGTTTCTCGTGAATGTTCCCATGACGGAACGGATCGGCTTTCCCGTGGCTCGTTCGATCATATCCCAGAGATTCTGGGTCGTGGCGTTCCCGTAGGCGTACGTTTGCAAATACTCCCGGAGGCCTTTTCGGAACCCCTCCTCGGTCAGATACTGCTCGTTCATGAGGTTGACCGATCCGCCCCCGCTATATGTCGTGGTGTCGAAGTTCTCGCGGATCTCTTCCGGGTTTTGCACCTCGCATTCGATCGGATGAGAGTTCTTCTTGTCCATCGCGTGAAGCGCCGCAAGCACGCTTTCGGAGATAAAACGGAGCGTCCGTTCCCATGCGGGGAACTGCAGATCGACCATCTTGTTTTCGACGAAATCGGCGAATCCTTCGTTCAGCCAGATGTGGTTCCACCAATACATGGTTACGAGATTTCCGAACCAGTGGTGCGCAAGTTCGTGGTCAACCACGTCCGCGATTCGTTCGCGTGCCGCGACCGAATCGTTTTTCGGGTCGACCAAGAGGGCAGTCTCGCGGAATGTCTCGATGCCCCAGTTTTCCATCGCACCCGCGGCAAAATCAGGAATTGCGACGAGATCGAGTTTTGGCAGGGGATACTTCATTCCGTAATAATCGGCAAGCGCCGGGAGCGTGTGGAGCGCTACCTCAAGCCCGAAGCGTCCGTGTTCCTTTTTCCCCGGTGTCGTGTAAACTCTGACCTTGACCCCGTAGCGGTCCGTTGCTTCGATGTATTCGAACTTCATGACGGTAAACGCCATCAGATATGTTGACATCCGCGGGGTTGTCTTGAATGTGACGATTTTCACGGCGCCGGTCGACGTTTCATATTCTACCGGCATGTTCGAAAGGGCCGTAAGGTCGTGAGGAATGTCCAGGCTGAATTCTACCGTCGCCTTCTTTGCGGGCTCGTCAAAGCACGGAAACACTCTTCGGGCGTCTGTCGCTTCGAATTGTGTCGCAATGCCGTATCGCCAGACATCGCCGTCCTGATACGTCGTTCCGTAGGCGCCGCACATGTCGTCGTTGAGCGTTCCCGAGTATTCGATGTAAAGCCAGCATGCGCCTGCCCCGATTTTCTTCCCGAACGAAAGCGTTGCCGTCTGGTATTTCTTGTTATACTTGACTGATCGCGCCCCATGACGGATGCCATCCTTATCGATGTACCCGTCGGTAATTTTCAAGTCATGCGCGTGAAGGGTTACCGTTTCCGTTGCCCGTGCAAGCGAAAGGTTGATTTCGACCGCGCCGCAGAACATGAAAAGCTCCTTGGCCTCGGGTTCATTCATCTTTTTGATGAGGTGTTCCCGTGTGTCTGCCGATAGCGCAAAGATCTTCTGGTTCGGGATCCATCTCACGAAATAGGCAGTCGGGGAAACGGATTCGCTCAGACGATAAGGGTTTTTCGCGTCTTTCGTGCGCCGCATTTTGCCCTCTTTTTTTATGGTTTGTTTTCAATGAGCGTATCATTCGTACCACACTTTCCTCCAGTTTGCAATGCGTCGTGTTGAATCGCGAATCTCATAGTTTGCGTTTTTATTCCGTATTCCGACGACCATCTCTTCGTATTCATATATCATATCTCTTGTGTGGTTTTCCCGGTAGATTTTTAATCGATTATTTGGTATGCTATCCAATATGAACACCCCGGTTGAAGAAATCAAAGCCCGCCTCGACATCATTGAGGTCATCCAGAGCTATATTCGGCTTGAGAAAGCGGGAATAAACTTTAAGGCGGTCTGTCCGTTCCATACGGAAAAAACTCCGTCTTTTTTTGTGAATCCCGCGCGGCAAATCTGGCATTGTTTCGGCGGGTGCTCTACCGGCGGCGATATTTTTTCATTCGTCATGAAGATCGAGGGGATGGAATTTCCCGAAGCGCTCGAGGTGCTCGCGTCACGGGCGGGGATTGAGCTGAAGCGCGAAGATCCGCGCACCGCATCCGAGCGGAAGCGCCTGTACCAGATATGCGAATCGGCTGCGAAATTTTTTGAAGAAGAGTTTGCGAAAAGTTCTGCCGTGCAAGCGTACATGAAAGAGCGAGGAGTATTTTCCGAAACCATCGGAAATTTTCGGATCGGATATGCGCCTGACGGATGGAGAAATCTGACAACGTATCTTGCTGAAAAAGGTTTCAAGCCCGATGAAGCGGAGCGGGCAGGCCTGGCAATCAGAAAGCAGGATTCACGATTGACGATTCAGGATATGCACGGTTATTACGACAGATTCAGAAACAGGATTATATTTCCGATAGCGGACGGAAACGGCCGGATCATCGGTTTTGGCGGCCGCATTTTCAGCGCCGACCAGCATCAATCCGCTTCTCCGACCGAAGCGAAATATATAAACAGTCCGCAGACGCCCTTGTATGACAAATCACGGGTGTTATACGGATTCGACAAGGCCAAGCAGGAGATACGAAAAAAGAACCAATGCATTCTCGTTGAAGGATACATGGATACGGTCATGTCGCATCAGGCGGGTCTTACGAATACCATTGCCGTATCTGGCACCGCTCTGACCGAAGAACAGCTTCGCGCAATCGGCCGGCTTACCGATACGCTCGTCAGTTCGTTCGATTCCGACGATGCGGGAGACAAAGCGACCGCGCGGAGTCTTGATCTTGCCGGTGCGTTTGATTTTGAACGGAAAGTCGCGGTTATCCCCGAAGGATTCGGAAAGGATCCCGCGGATGTTGTATTAAAAAGTCCCGACGACTGGAAGCATATCGTTGAGAGCGCAAAAAACGTCGTCGAATTTTATTTTGACCGCGCACTCGCCCGATATGACGCGGCGGCGCCTTCGGGAAAAAAAGAAATTGCGCGCGCCGTTCTCCCCAAGCTTGTATGCATAACGAACGAAATCGAGCGTTCCCACTGGATG
>MHQO01000037.1:5011-6314 GCA_001820675.1 Candidatus Sungbacteria bacterium RIFCSPLOWO2_01_FULL_47_10 | reverse complement strand
GCGGCAACCGAACGAATCGCGCGCCGCCGCCGATATGAATGAGGACGGCCCCGGACATGAACACAGCCGGAAACCGACGGCAAAAACAAGAAAACAGGAACTTGAAGAGAAGCTCGTCGGCATGTTACTTTTAAATCCGCAGAAGATATCCCTGATTAACTCAGGCGGAATTGATCTTTCCTTGTTTTCCGATGAGCGTGTGCGGGGGGCCCTTCAGTACCTTACCGGTTCCGGCGAGGCGGAGACCGCATTCCACAATCATTTGATGTTTCAGACGGAGGTATTTCTTGAGGGGATTACCGATATCGACAAGGAAATCTCGCTTTGTTTTCGCGAATTTTTGCGCGAGTCGATCAAAGAAAAACTTGCCGAGGTATCAAAAAAAATATCGCACGCCGAAAAGGGGAATAACCAGGATTCGCTTTCAACTCTTCTTTCGGAATTTCAAACGCTGTCGCAAAAATTACACGCCTTATAATTATAATCATGAATCGTTCCCGAATGACTTCGCGAATGCGTGTAGTGAGCGTGTCGAACTATCCGCGAAGTAAATCAGAAATTGATTGGTGAACTATGGGAAGACGTCCGAAACCGCAACCAAAAAAACCCCAGCCGAAACCCACGCCTCCGGCACTCGCGAAAACTCGGGGCAGGCCGAAAAAAATTCTCGGCGAGGAGCAGGGAATTATTCAGGCGCGGATTGACGCGCTTATTAAGAAAGGGCGCGAGCGGGGGTTTGTTACCTATTCGGAAATATTGACCGCATTTCCCACGATCGAGGAAGACATCAATTTTCTTGAAGATTTATACCGGCGCTTCGAGGAAGCGTCAGTCGATGTCATTGAAGCGCGCGAACTTATCGAGGTGCCTGAAGCGGGAAAAGAGGGGAAGGGCAGAAAAAAGAAGGGGCGCGAAACGTCGCTTGAGTCGGAGAGTCATGATTCGGTGCAGACATATTTGCGGGAGATCGGAAAAATTCCCTTGATCAACGCGGCCGACGAACGGGAGCTTGCCAAACGCATCGAGAAGGGCGATCAGGAAGCGCGCGAAAAACTTGCGCAGGCGAATTTGCGGCTTGTTGTTTCCATCGCAAAGCGCTATGTCGGCAGATCCGCGCATCTTTCGTTTCTTGACTTGATCCAAGAGGGCAATCTTGGGTTATTCAAAGCGGTTGAAAAATTCGATTACCGCAAGGGATTCAAATTTTCAACATATGCGACATGGTGGATTCGCCAGTCGATTACGAGAGCGCTTGCGGATCAAGCCCGCACCATTCGTATTCCCGTGCATATGGTTGAGACGA
>MHQO01000037.1:2943-4990 GCA_001820675.1 Candidatus Sungbacteria bacterium RIFCSPLOWO2_01_FULL_47_10 | reverse complement strand
CCCGGAGAGATTGCTTCGGAAATGGGGGTCGAGGTGGAAAAAATCCACCACATCCAGAAAATTTCGCAGGATACGGTATCGCTCGAGTCGCCGGTTGGGGAGGATGATGAGGATTCAACGCTCGGGGAATTTATCGTTGACGAAAAAACATTGAGTCCTTCGCAGGCCGCCGCCCGTCGCCTGTTGAGAGAGCAGGTAATCCAGATTATTTCGGATTTTTCCCCAAGAGAGCAAAAAATTCTTGAACTTCGCTTCGGCCTGAAAGACGGCGTCACCCACACACTTGAAGAAGTGGGCAAGGAGTTTGGCGTCACACGAGAGCGCATCCGCCAGATCGAAGCAAAGGCCATTGAAAAAATGCGCGAACACCACCTTGTGCGGAAACTCGAGGAGTATTAATGCGCGCCCGCGTTGCGTGTCCTCCGTTTCTTAAATTCAGGTGAATTGAAATTCAGGGACGATTCATTATACTTATATATATGATAACCAGAGCCGCATTTGAACTTACGGCAGAAGAACGCGGAAAAACAATTACGCGCCTGATAGAAAGTTCCTATCCGGGATCGCTTTTTTTCATTATGCTCGTAGTTTCCGCGATTATCGCCGCAATCGGCCTTATTTTGAACAACGCATCAATTGTGATTGGGAGCATGCTTGTCGCTCCGTTTTTGTCCCCGGTTTTGAGTTTAAGCATGGGAATTGTATTGGCCGACTTCGAGCTTATCAAGCGCTCGATCGTCATTATTTCCAAAGCTACGGGCATCTCGATTTTTGTTGCGGCAATTTTTGCAATGTTCATTTTTGTTCCAAGAGGATATAACAGCGAGATCCTTTCTCGCGCTCTCCCCTCGCTTCCGTATTTGTATATCGCCATTGCCGCAGGGGTCGCCGCCGCGTTTTCGGTGGCAAAGCCCTATATCGCAGAATTCATTGTCGGCGTTGCGGTCAGTGTTGCGCTTCTTCCTCCGCTTGCGGTATCCGGGATCGGCATCTCCGAGTTTGATGCCATTGTCGCGCTGGGGGCGTTTCAGTTGTATGTCGTAAATCTCATCGGAATCATTTTTGCCGGAGTGGTCATTTTTTCCCTGATGGGTTTTTATCCCGTGCGGAAACAGGCGGAAAAGGCAATCAAAGTCGAGGAGGAAAAACTTGAACACGAAAAAGAGGAGGGACAGGAAGTTAAAAAACAACACTCAAAAGCGAGTGACATACACAAGCCTTGAATGTATTGAAATAAAAAAGCTCGCGCGAAAAGCGTGAGCTGTTTTGTGTTTGGCGGTAATCATTTGCATGGATATGACGATAATCGGCTCGGGGGCATGATATTGTCGCACTGCGTGCATTTCACTCTTCCGGAATCAGGTCCGCCCTGGATTATAATGAGCGCGTTTTCCGGGTGTATTCTATGAGGAACCGGACTGAGAGTCGGCGGCGACGTGAATGTGTAGGAAGGGAATTCAATTGGTTCTTCGCGATATGACTGATGATTATAAAAAGGAAACGTGGCACTAAGAAGGAAAGCATACAGGAAAATAAACAAAGTTCCGAGAAAATACAGCACGAACATGGCGGCGGTTCCAAAAAGAATTCCCCGCCACATGCCGTTGCCATGAAGTGATGTGAGTGAATAAACCATTCCGATTGACGAACCCATTCCGGTCACCAGTCCGATGCCTCCAAGTCGCCCGCCGCGCTCAAGGCGGAGCGCGTACCCCGCGAATGTACCGGCAACGAATAAAAAAGTTATCAAAGATCCGCCGAAAAAGAGAACCCCGGCATATCCGAATAGAACAGTAAATATGAGACCCGCGCTGGCAAGCTCGATTTCATCCCGCCAACGGATTATTTTTTGGACTGTTTTTTCCTTGAACGTACGCATCGCACTGTCCAGTGTCCCGTGGAATTTTTTTGTGCGCAAAGAAAGAATATCGGATATTTCCACGATTGTCAATGGCGCGGGCGGGGCTGTGCGGGCGGAGCATGAGCGGGATATTGATAAGTGCTGCATTCCGTGTTACTTATTAGACCAGTTGCTTAATAATTTTTA
>MHQO01000037.1:0-2912 GCA_001820675.1 Candidatus Sungbacteria bacterium RIFCSPLOWO2_01_FULL_47_10 | reverse complement strand
TTTAGAGGAAATTTGATACAAAAAACCCTTATTTTAAGCCAATGATTTTTCAAAAAAACGGCTAAAACCTTATTAAGCAACTGGTCTAATGCAGTACGGTCGGAACTTGACGAACATAGCATTTATCGCGGCAAGGCATTCAGCCTGAACGGAGAATTTCTTGATCTTGAGTCGATGGAGTTCGATCATCTGGTTTTTACCCCAAAAACAGAGTCCCTCCTTTGCTCGCAGGTTTTTACCGTCTTCGAGAAGCCCGATGCGTGCAGGGAGATGAATGTCTTCCCCCAGCGAAAAATCCTCTTCGAGGGTCCGTATGGATCAGGCAAAACAAGCGCAATGCTCCTTTCGGCAAAGAAAGCCATTGAGCGGGGTTGGACGGTCGTCTTCATGCCTCCGTCAGGGGAGCGGAACATCAAAAGCATGGAAGCAGGATTGAGTTTGGCAAAGAAATATCAGCCGTCGGTATTCGTGATGGAGGATGTCGATCACGAACATAGGGAGCATGATCCCTATACGTTCCGCCAGATTCTTTCAAATCTCGACGGAATTATTTCCAAGGGTAGCCGCATGGTTGTTCTTATGTCAACCAATTTCAAGGAAAAAATTAAAGGAGGACTTTTGCGCCCGGGCAGGACCGACGAAATCGTTTCATTCGGACCACTCGGATTTGCGGGTTTGTGCGAACTCGTTCAGCGCTGTGTCGGGTCAGGAAAACTTGACCCCGCAATTGATTGGTCGGAGGTATATGACGCAAGCAGGGAATATACCCCTGCGTTTGTAAAAGAGATGGCAACAAGTGCCGCGCTTCAGGCGGTTTCTGCCGATGTAAAAATTGTGACCCAAGAAATGCTGATTGACGCCGCGAGAAATCTTCGTTTCCAATTTGACGAAACCGAAAAAGCTCGCAGTACGGGACAGTATCTATAAAATTTTATATGAACAAATGCAAAACTCCGGCAATACCGGAGTTTTTGAAATTGTTGATTCGAGAAAACGTTGAAATGATTCAGGGCAATGAAAATTACCGTTATCTCCCCGTTGTTGTTTAAAAAGCAGTAAGAGGTGTAAGTATTTTTTCTGGAACGCGTCATAGATAAGTGACCTCAAAATTCGTCACTTTGGGCCACCATTCATTATTTGTTAAATTAATTTCTATTTATGAGCAGATATTTCTTATTCGGCGCAAAATCATTCGCAATCGGAGCGTTAGCGCTTGCCGTTTTTTTGGGCGGGAACATTACTACGCCATCAGCGCACGCGGCAACGCTTTCCGAATCCCAAATCCAGGCAATATTGAACTTATTGCAGGTATTCGGGGCGGACGCGTCTGTTGTTGCAAATGTCAACAGTTCGCTTCGGGGTAAGGCGATGAGCGTCCAAAATAAAAATAAAGAGGAAAAAAAGGAATACAAAGGAGCGTTGAAACTGCTTCGCCAACTCCGCAAAGGTATGTCGGGGGAGGATATTGAGCTTTTGCAGACAATCCTTGCGGCAGATGAAGAAATTTATCCGGAAGCGCTAATATCCGGCTATTACGGACTGCTTACGGAAAATGCGGTGCGGAGATTTCAAAAAAAGCATAATTTTGAGCAAGTTGGAAACATAGGTCCGAAGACCTTGAAGAAATTAAATGAAGAGCTGGAAGAGCATCCTCTTTCAACAGATATTGATGAGGACGATGATGGTGACGACAACGACGATGAAGATAGCGGTTCGTCCGCTCCCGCGGGTGCCGCGCCGTCTTTGGATAACACCAGGAAAAGGGACGTCTTGTGCGCAATCGTT
This sequence comes from Candidatus Sungbacteria bacterium RIFCSPLOWO2_01_FULL_47_10, assembly GCA_001820675.1. GTDB lineage: Bacteria > Patescibacteriota > Minisyncoccia > Sungbacterales > GWA2-42-14 > 2-01-FULL-47-10-A. The sequence continues at coordinate 1,127 of MHQO01000037.1, read as the reverse complement.
CCTCCGGGGCACTTGATTGCGCCGGGCTGGCTACGGAAACATAACGGTGTCCGTCCGCTTGTTCCGGTCTGTCAGGCGCTTCCCTACGGCATCGCGAAAAAACTCGGAACAACAACCCCGCCCGGCAATGACGTAACCGCTCCGGTACTCTCCGCGGTATCCGTATCAGGACTTTCTTCAAGCGGGGCTACGGTCACTTGGACAACGAACGAGGCGGCCGGTTCGAAAGTGTATTACGGCACGGTTTCTCCTCTCGACATTTCGACCGCAAACTTTCTTACTGATACCGCAGAGGTCACCGCGCACGCAATGAACGTGACGGGCCTCACCGCGAACACAACCTATTATTTCGTCGTTGAATCCGCTGACGTTTCCGGAAACATCGCGACATCAAGCCAGTCTTCATTTACGACTCTGGCAGTTGCTGACACGACAGCACCTGTTATATCGTCGGTTTCGGCATCAAGTATTGCGTCAACGAGCGCCTCCGTAACCTGGATGACCGATGAGGCCGCAACGAGCAAGGTGTATTACGGCATAACAACTCCGCTGGTTCTCTCCGGAGCCGCGACGGTGTCGGGCACAGAACTTCTTACGAGTCATTTCCTCCCGGTCACCGGCCTTACGGCAAGCACGACATATTACTATGTTGTCGAATCGGCCGATGCCACAAGCAATGCCGCGACATCGTCCGAACAGGATTTTCTGACGACCCAATAGTATCGCTGTTTGATGCAAAAAACGCTCTGTTAAAAACAGGGCGTTTTAAGTTTTAACGCATCTTTATCCCCCCACCAGAAATCCACGGACGTAAGTTTGTGGTGGGGGGATTTATTTTTTCTAGACTTTCATATATACTTTAAAAAGTAAATATTCCCCGGTAGCGAGGCGGGTTGAAAGCAAATGTCTTTGCTTTCAACGGGCATCAGGAGCATTGGCGTAAGCCAAGTGCAGCTGATAACGCCGCTGGGAGAGCGGGAACCGCTCTAATGCTGAGCTTTACAACTTAATATTTATATTCCCCGGTAGCTCAGCGGTAGAGCGGCTCGCTGTTAACGAGAAGGTCCCAGGTTCGAATCCTGGCCGGGGAGCCCTATAGGTCTATTGCGAGTTGCGAGTATCCTATC
>MHQO01000036.1:7485-17844 GCA_001820675.1 Candidatus Sungbacteria bacterium RIFCSPLOWO2_01_FULL_47_10 | reverse complement strand
TTTTGCCCCGGATTCTAAAAGGCGGCGGCACAAAGCGGCGCCGATGAATCCGAGCCCGCCGATAACCGCTATGCGGCGAATTGGTTTCTTAGTTTTTGTTTTCATGATTAACCGCTCGATGATAAAATTCCACAAGCTTCTGCGCGTTCTTTTTCCACGAAAACTCTTCTGCAAGGGCCCGGGCGCTATCCGAGAACTGCCGATACCGCAGTGGATCCTCGATGATCATCTCAATGGCGTGGATAAGTCCGTCGATGTCTTCGGGTTGAATCAAATAACCGTTTTTTTCCGGTATGATAAAAAGCTCGGCACCGCACCCGAACGACCCGATCGCAGGCAGACCGCATGCGTTTCCCTCCATAATAGATAGGGGGTATCCTTCGAATGAGCCTGAAGCATCGACGCGAGAGGGCAGGAGAAAAACCCGGGAACGACGATAATAGTTCAACAACTCGCCCTCATCGACGCTTCCGGCAAAAATTACGTTTTCACTCAGCCCCTTTTTTTCTGCCATACGGCGCAAGTTGTCACCAAAGTCATTTCGGTCATTTCCTACAATGTAATACCTGATTGACGGATATTTCTTTTTTAAAATCTCAACTGCGGCAATACCGAGATCTTGGCCCTTCCGGGGCTTCAGCTCGCCAACTGTAATAAGAAACGGGGCCGCATTACGTTCCATTCCGGGCGTAAAATGCTCCGTATCAACGCCGTTCGGAACATTAATCGTTTGAGGAAGACGGCAAAAAATACTCATCTTCCGACATGTAAATTTACTGGTGCAGATAATGCCTGTCGCAGATTCAAAAAGGCGCCGCGCAATTGACCTCGTCACTCTTTTCTCAAGATACCGCAGTGCATATGTGCCGTGAGTAGAAACAATATACGGTTTTCCAAGAAAGGCGCCGACAAAAATATCCGGCTCCGTAAAAATGTGAACAAGATCGCAATCTCTGACGACCCGGCGCAGATAAAAAATATCAAACGGAATGGTGAAAAGATTTTTTAATCCGCGGCCAAGAATCCGATGCATGGAAATGGCGGAAAAATCTCCTGCGTGGCGGTCGCTTGAAATAACCGTCGTATCAATCCCCTCCCCTCCGAGCGCCTTGAGAAGATTCAAAGAATAACGGCCCCAGCCGTCCTTTTCATAAAGCGAAGAAGTTATAACCGCTATTTTCATTCCGGATTTCATATTATCATACGCATTAAAAAAAGCGAGGGCGAAAAAGCAGGATAAAAAAATGTGATTGACAAAATTGTTTATGCCTGTCACAATAAAAAAAGTTTATTAAAAAGCGCAAAAAGGAGGGGGCATGAGGGCGCTCATCACCGGCATTACAGGATTTGTGGGATCGCACCTTGCGGAATATCTTCTTAGTCTTGGGGACTGTGAAGTGCACGGAACCCGCCGCCATTTCAGGAGCAATACTGAAAATATCTCCGGTATCCTGCCGAAGATCACGCTCCATGAGTGCGACATGAGGGATTTGAGCGCGACGCAAAGAGTCGTCGATGAAATTCAGCCGGAAATAATTTTTCATCTTGCCGCGCAAAGTTTTGTCCACGACTCGTTTATCGCGCCGAAAGAAACCTTTGACACGAATACCGGAGGCAATATCAACCTCCTCGAAGCGGTAATCAGAACCCGGCGCACCCATCCTTCCTACAACCCCGCCATTCACGTCGCGGGAAGTTCCGAGGAGTACGGGTTTGTGCATCCCGACGAGGTTCCCCTGAAAGAAAACAATCCGCTACGCCCCTTGAGTCCGTATGGATCCTCGAAAGTCGCGCAAGAATATTTAAGTCTCCAGTACGCGCGCACCCATACCCTTCGTGTTGTCGTAACCCGCGCGTTTAACCATACGGGACCCCGCAGAGGCGAGGTGTTCGCCACATCAAACTTCGCAAAACAAATCGCGGAGATAGAACTCGGACACAAAGAGACGGTTATCCGCCACGGAAATCTGGATGCGGTTCGTGATTTTACGGACGTTCGCGATATGGTCAAGGCATACGTTCTGGCATGCGGCATTGATACTCCAACAACGCCATTTAATGTCGCGTCGGGAACCGGGTATACCATCAAGCACGTTCTCGAAATTCTTCTTTCCTTTTCGAATGCCGAAATTGAACTGAAGCAGGACCCCTCCCGCATGCGTCCATCGGATGTCGAAGTCCTGATTGGAGATTCGACGCTTTTCAGAAACGCAACGGGGTGGCGGCCTGAGATTCTGTTCGAAAAAACCCTTGAAGATCTTTTAAACTTCTGGCGTAATAAAATACCAAAGAAATAAACATTTCTCAAACCGCACTGTCACGTGCGGTTTAAAAAAGGATTGAAATAATCTCGCCACTGGTTATCATATTAATGGACATGTCGGCACATAATCTTAAACCATATATCATCGCGCTGCTCATTTTTGTGTGTGGGGCTATTGTGATCAATTACCTGGCAGTGCCAAATACGCTTTCTCACGATAAATTAAATGGTGAGCTTTTTCTTATCAAAAGCCAGCACCCGGAATTCTTTTCCAAAGATTATATTTTTGAAGGAACGAGCTGGTATTTTTTTTATGTCCCGTTTCTTGAATTCATTCGTCTCCTCAACGGCTTTACCGGCGCAAGCGAAGAGAGCTATCGCCTTCTTGTTCCAATCGCCTTTTTTATCTTCACATTCGGCATGTTCACTTTTTTTTACAGGCTCGGCAATCGATTTTCTGCGAGTGTTGCAGTGGCTGTTCTCTCAAGCATATTCATTGAAGAAGTGCTTCATGAGAACTGGGGCATTCCGGGACCGTCGCTTATCAGCTACCGGCATATCGCATTGGCATTTCTCCCGTTTTCATTTTTGATGTACTATGTTTTCTTTAATAACCCTCGCCGCTTACCTCTTGCATTCTTGTCTGTCGGTTTCATCGCGAACATCCATCCGGTATCGGGCTTTTATGTGACGCTGATATTCCTTGGTACTTTTTTAATCGTGAAAGAACTGGGTCAAGAAACAATAAAACGCGTTTTTGTTCTCGGCTTTTGGGCGCTCATTGGTACAATCCCGTTCGTGTTGTGGCATTTCGTTCTTTATCCGACTCATCAAGAACAATTCATTATCAGGGATCCTGCATATCTGAGTGCACTTTGGGCAGCACAGCCCCATATGTCGCCGGAAGGAATGTTTCTTCTGTATAAACGCCTCTTCATAACAAACTGGTACACATTTTGGCCACTTTTCGCGATATGCGCGTTCACACTTACAAAACGGTGGGGGCAAACGATGAGTCTGGGGTTGGTAAAAAAAATAAGTTTGGCGATCATTATTACAATCGCTGCGATCACCTTTTTTATAAGCATCGCGCAGCAATTTCTTCAAACTTTTTTTGGTATCGCCCCGGTGATTATCGAAGAACCTCGTGCGTTCCGGTTTATATACTTTGTACTCTACCTGCACGCGGCATTTTCCGTCACACACATTTGGAACACGACTCAACGTTCAACGATCGCGAAACAAAAAATAGCAATCGGCGCTATAGCAGTATTTATTGCCGTGTTCGTGGTAATCGTTGGATATCAAAAAGCACATAGGACTATCTCCCTCATCGCATTGAAAAAAAATGATCCAAATATTGGACTTACCTGCAAATCACCAATGTACCAATGGATAAGTGGAAACACAGACACAGAAGATTTATTCCTTATTGATCCGAATAGGTTCCCGCCTTTCAGAATATGCGCGTTGCGTGCAGTGGTTTACCACTACCGCGACGTAACCCCGATCATAAACTCAAAGGAGAAATTGGTGGAATGGCATAAACGAAAACAGATAATAGAGGAAGCGTATGGAACAAGGGACGGGAAAGCAATCGTTGACGTAGCAAATCGTTTTGGTGTAAAATATGTCGTGAGTGAAGGATGCATTCCGATTCCTGGTCATGAACCGGTATATCGGGACGGCAAATTCGATTGCGTTTATAAAGTCCTTACGGACTACAAGTAAATACCAAAGCGGTATAGTCACCTTCGTAAATTCATGCATCTATAACCAATTCGTAATTCTTAAAATCATGCAAGGAAGAAAAATCTCAGTCGTTATTCCCGCGAAAAATGAGGAAAAAACCATTGCAGAAATCATTGTTGGCGCCAAACCATACAGTGACGAGGTTCTTGTGGTGGACGGGCATTCAACTGACCATACCAGGGATATCGCAAAAAAGCTTGGTGCGAGGGTTGAGCTCGATCACGGCCGGGGTAAGGGTGATGCGATTCGTATTGCTATTGAAAAAGCTCGGGGCGATATCATTCTTTTTATCGATGCAGACGGATCGCATGATCCGCACGACATCCCAAAGATAGTTGCGCCTATTCTCAACGGAGAAGCGGATATGGTTATCGGGTCTCGCGGCCGTGGCGGATCGGATGAAGCGTGGGGAACAATCGGTGATTTCATACGAAATGTCGGAGGACATATGACCATCCTTGCGATAAATTACCGATATAACGCTCGGCTCACCGACAGCCAAAACGGCTTTCGCGCGCTCACGACAGTCTTAGCAAAAAAACTAAATCTCAAAGAGGACATTACGACTATCGAACAGGAGATGCTCACAAAAGCGCTTAAGCTTAAAGCACGCGTAACCGATGTCCCAAGCCACGAATACAAGCGAAAATTCGGCAACTCGCGGTTCAAGGTTTGGAAAGTTGCGCCCCGCTATATCTGGTCAATACTCAAATGCATGTTTTGATGAAAGCAAGAATCCGCAGGAGTTTACAATTTATTATTTCCATGCTTCCGCAGGGCGGTCCAGATTTCATCTATGATACATTCCTTCGGTGGCCGCCGCTTAAACGAATTGCCAATTCTTTTCTCTTGTCGGTGTTTCACATTCCGGAAACGCTTCGTATTGAGGAAGGCATCCTTGCGCTGAACCAAAAAGACCTGTTTGTCTCCGGCGCAATAAGCATCGGGGCCTATGAACAATTCGAAATTGACCTTTTCCGAAAACACATCCGGGATGGAATGACATTTCTCGATATCGGAGCACACATCGGATATTACTCATTGATTGCGGCAACACGATCCGGTAAAAGCGGAAAAGTATATGCGTTTGAGCCAAACCCCGACAACCTGTCATATTTAAAAAAGACCGTGGCAATAAACAATCTCAAAAACGTGGAATATTTCGATTTAGCGATATCGAATGTTGTAGGAGATAGCAAACTTTTTCTTTCTGAAGACAATACCGGAGACAACAGAATATTTCGAGATTCGCATGCGAGAAATACTCTTCCTATACAAACAACTTCTGTTGATGAATTTATGAAAAACCGAAACCGCACTGTTGATATTATCAAAATGGACATTCAGGGCGCGGAAATGCTTGCACTTGAAGGAATGCGCAAAACGATTCAGGTGTCGCCCTCGCTCATTCTTTTCACCGAATTCTGGTCGTATGGAATCAAACAGTCGGGCCACTCTCCGCTTTCATTTCTTGAAACGCTTCGAGAGATTGGGTTCACAATTTTGCGAATCAATGAAAAGAAAAAGCGTTTGGATGAAGTAATTGATTTTAATATGCTCGTCAAGAATCTTTCGTCGAAAATGTATGCAACGCTTCTTTGCAAAAAAACGTTTCCGCGACAAAACATTATTCATTCCGATAATACACGAAGTATAAATCCGGCGAAGCCCGCTTTAAAGTCTGGAGGGTCGCATATCGATACGTATGGTCGCTGATTAAATATCTTATCTGAAAACTTTCCTAAAAAATAGGGCTAAACCAAAAAATTGCCCAGCCTTAATTCCAATATTATTTTAACCTCAATGCTGTAGGCGGGATCGCGGTATCGCCCATGACTTACGATACAAATGTACGTAAGAGCTGTTTAGAATTAGTGCGGTGTGCTTAATTTTATAACGAAATTTTGTTCACCCAAATAAGGTTTTCGCTCAAAAATTTCCACAAAATTGGCAAAGGATTTCATCATCATCCCGACCTATAACGAGAAACAGAACATCGAACGGCTCATCCCGGTGATTTTTAAATTGTATCCAGATATCCATATCATGGTCGTTGATGATAATTCGCCTGATGAAACATCAGAAATCGTAAAAGGTATGGCTGGACAGTATAAAAACCTTTTTCTAAACCTCCGTCCTAGAAAACTGGGCCTAGCAAGCGCATATCTTGAAACGATACAAAAGCTTCTGAACGAAAATAATGATATTCGTAGTATAATTACTATGGATGCCGACTTCTCACATGATCCAGTGGTTATCGAGCGGATGTTGAAGGAAATTTCGAATTATGACCTGGTTATTGGTTCCCGATACATTCCGGGCGGCGGGATAAAAAATTGGGGAATTCGGAGAAGAATCTTGTCGCGCGGCGGAAATTTATACGCACGGAGTGTTATCGGCTTACCGACTCGCGATCTCACAACCGGATATCAGTGTTTCCGAAAAGAATTACTTGAAAAATATGATTTTAATTCAATTCATTCTACCGGCTATGCCTTTCTAATGGAAATGAAAGCTATCGCGTATACGCTTAAAGCGCGCACCAAAGAAGTCCCCATCACCTACATGGAACGAACTGTCGGAAAGTCGAAAATTTCAAACAGAATTATCTACGAAGGCATCATCGCGCCATGGAGGATCAGGTTCTCCCAATACATCAAGGAAGATTAGCATAAATCAATAGACCAGTTGCTTAATAATTTTTAGAGGAAATTTGATACAAAAAACCCTTATTTTAAGCCAATGATTTTTCAAAAAAACGGCTAAAACCTTATTAAGCAACTGGTCTAATAAGTATCACGAAGCAACTAATATGACATTCTAAACGAAACAGTATGAAAAATCAGAGTGCTAATTAAAAGTGATGCTTCATCCCACCCAGGATGGCGAATGGCCCTGCTAAAAATTCAATGCAATTCCTCAAAATCCTTAAACAAGAATTATACGAAAGAAGAAAGGCGGTGGTTGCCGTTTTTAGTATTGCGCTTCTCATGCGGATTGTAGCACTTGTCCTTATCATCAACCTTGACGCCGGACACGGCTCGGTTATCAACACCACGCTCGATCCAAACGGGACCTCTGGTGAATATATCCAAATGGCGCTGAATATCATTAACCACAACACGATTTCAATTTCAACTGAAATTCCACCCACGCCAAATAGCGCAAGAACCCCACTCCACGCCTTTTATCTCCTTCCGTTCATTTATTTCGAACTACCCTATTGGACTGCGGCACTCATACAAGATTTTATCATCAGCGCGTTTCTTGCAATATTTTTTCTTTCTGCCAAGAATTTTTTCGGCAAAAAAACCGCACTTGCCGCCACTATTTTTTTTGCGGTCGAGCCAGCAAGCGTTTTTATCTCAAACGACGCCGTAATCACCGAAACCCTTATGACACCATTTTTTATGGGGGCATTTCTCGCATATCTCCATTTTATCCGGACACCAAAACGGCGTGTCTTTTATTTTGCAGCGATCCTTCTTGCGGTCGCATCACTCATGCGCCCAATCCCATTCTATTTTATTATATTCTTTCCATTCATCGGCGTCCTCTCACGGATTCCGGCAAAAAAAATCGCTGTTTATTCCGTAACGGCAGCGGTGATCTTTTTTATCATTTTATCGCCGTGGCTCATCCGAAATAAGATTGTGCTTAACACATGGCAAATATCTTCCATTCAGGACTATAACCTTTACATGCGGGTTGCCGCGAATTTTTGTTTCTGGAGCGAGGGGGCGTGCGGAAAAGAATTTGTATCATCATATGACACTCTTTACAAAGAACACGATTACGACATCTACCACCGGCACAATCCGGAAAAATATAGAGAACTCGGTATGCGATATATCCTATCTAATCCTTTAAAATTCTTTGTCTTTTATGTTTCAAAAATGCCGGATTTTTTCCTACGAAATAATTATGCCGATATAATCCAGATGTTTTCCCAAAGAAGCATTTATGAACGAGCAAATATCAGGACCACCTCGTCGCTTTTCGACCCAATAGCTCTTTTCACGCTCTCCGGTAAATTGATAGGCGCATCACTTCTTGGTTTATTCATTGCCTCCTTCGCGCTTTTATTTACAAGCCGCCCTGATAAGCGGTATCTGATTCTTTGTATGCTATTTATTCTCTATACGATGCTTGTAAGTACACCGGCCGGATTTGTACGTTACCGCCTGCCGATTTTGTTGCCGCTCGCCATACTTTCGTTTGAGACGATATATTTCTTTTGGGGTCGGTTTTTTGAAAAAGAAAAACGGCCTTTGGCTGATTAAGACCGTCAATGATATCAATATATCGAAACATTGCTCGCCCAATCCCCGTTCCCGTCTTCTGCTACAATGTATTAATACATTGTAGCAGGCCAGATTTCCAAAATAATACCGAAAAAATTCAATGGCCATTTTAAGACTTGGGTGTTTCGGTGTGTCGTCCGTTGTCATTCCTGCGCCCGCAATCTCGTAGCCGCTATGGCGCCGTACTCCGCCATAGCCTTGCGACGGCGAGGAGCGCGGGAAGCAGGAATGCAGTATATTTTGTCATTTCGGCAAAAGCCGGAATCAGGGCTTGTGTTATTCTGGATACCAGCTTTTGCTGGTACGGCGTCTGGATTCCGGCAAGGGTTTACCCCGTACCGCGATACAGGGGCTGGAATGACAACAAACACGCAAATCCTGCCTTATTTAAAAAATTCTTTAAAAATTTTGGCTGAATTTGCTAAACTGAATTTATTCGCTTGCTCTGATTCTATTTTTTTTATCGCATTTATTTCTCCTTCGCTTTCGAGAAGGAGTTTTTTTATTTTTGCAGAAAAACAGCTTGTGTCTCCGGCCGCACAGATATACTCCTGAAACCCCTTCGGAATAATTTCCTTAACACCGCCAACATCTGATGCAACGAACGGAACTTTGGCCGCCATCGCCTCGAGAAGCACCCGCGGAAATCCTTCTTCGTCCGAGGGCATTATAAAAATATCCGCCATAGCATAATAATTCGGCAATTCCTTATTCGGAACCCATCCAAGTATCCGCACCCGCCCGCCTGATTCATGATTCATGCCTAAAGCCCGAGGGCTCGGCCCTTTCGGGATTCTTGATTCAAGATTTTGGCGCTCCGGCCCGTCGCCAATAATTACAAAGACAACTCTTTCTTCTCCGAATGATTTTATAATCTCCGGCAAATACTGCGCACCCTTTCGTTTTGATAACCGATGAACGAACAACGCTATTTTATCATCATTTTTAATATCTAACTGATTTCTTAATTCATGCACTTGTGATTTGTGATTTGTGATTTGGAATTTCCGGGCATCGACCCAGTTCGGCATCACTTTTATCTTCTCAAGCGGCAGGTCGTACTGTTTCGCGTATTCTTTCTTTAATGATTCCGTGCCAGTTACTAAATACGTTATGAGCTTATAAGTGAACTTCTCGAGAGTACCTCGAAGAATATTTCTTTTATATTTCCACGGCTCGCCCGCGTTCCAATACAGCACCCGCCCGCCCAAAACTTTTGTGATGAGAGAGGCCATAAAAGCGGATAAAAAAGAATAATGGACGTAAAAATCACGGTATCCCCCAAAACGGGCTATTTTGAGGTGGTATGCGGTTTCAATAAGCCGGAGCGGCAAAAATTCCGAACGAATAACCTTTATACGAGATGAGCCGAGGTTGATCAAATCCTTGCGTACTCGAGTCCGCTCGACAATGACGAGCAAATCGAAATCCTTGGAAATCTCGCGAATAAAATCGTATAGATGCGCAAAATGCGTTGCGGTTTTTTCATCATATTCGGGGAGGATATAGCAAAGTTTTTTCATGATCCTATGAATTACGAATGGGATCGAATTACGAATAATTTATAGTTCGAGCCGAATCGAGAATTTTACCAAAATATATTTTCTCGACTCCGCCGCTACTCCGCTCGAAGAATTAAACCGTACAGCACAATCGGGAAAGCATCTGGTGCTCCGCGGATATGTCCTATCATACCAAACCCACAGCCCTTGACAACCAATAACATTATTTGGTACTGATAATCAATGTTCACTGACAAACCAGAAACACACCAGGAGTGCTGACGTGGGCGTGGAAAAACTGAATCCGGAAGAAATCGAAACTCTTACGACCCTACTCCGCAAAGTCACCCCGCTTCCTCGCATGGAATGGCCGGTTTTGAAAACATGGTGGGAATGCAGACTCTCGCCGATGAACCCTCAAGAACTTGTGATCCTCCAACATATTCCCAAAAATGTCTTTACCGACGGATATCCGCAGGTACTTCTCACCAAACGGCCGCCGACTGATCCTGATTTTCCTAACGCATGGCATCACCCC
>MHQO01000036.1:2798-7429 GCA_001820675.1 Candidatus Sungbacteria bacterium RIFCSPLOWO2_01_FULL_47_10 | reverse complement strand
AATTCTCCGGGCTTTATGTGTGTGAACCCACAGAACCGCCAACACTCACTCCGGGAAAAACGCAATGGTTTGATTTCAACAATTTGCCGGAAGGACTGCTTCACCATCATGTCCTCATGCATGAACGCGTAAAAGAGCATCTGGAATTCACCGGGTTGATCGCCATGCTCGATGAGGCATCAAGGGGGTACACATGGAAATTTCCTTTTGGCACATTAAGCGAGCGCTTCCGCCGCCTGTCAACCGTTCTTGAGTCTGACGCAACGAAGTAATAAATCCATAGCCGGTATGTCGTCATACATGGAGAGCTCACCCTAAGTCAACTTTCGGTTGACCGGGCGCGTAACTCTCCTTTTTTTATTGGCGTTATTAAGAATAGTCATAAATCAATCTCGAACTGCTTCTCTAATTATCACGAATACGTGCTTAGCGAATATTCGCGAAGAAATTAGAGTTTGATTAGAGATATATAAATATTGCATTTATTATAAAAACTCATATAATGACGGAGTATGTCAACCCGGTTAGAAGTTTAAATAAGTCCGACTTCAAACAAGGGGCTAAGGCGTAAGCCACATTTGCTTTCCATAACTATGAAAACACAAGCCATTGCTGAACTTCTAACGGGGTCAAGAAACCTCAAAAACAAGCGTTTTTTGGTCACTGGGGGGGCGGGGTTCATCGGCTCGAACCTTGTTCGCCACATTATAGACGAAATTCCCGGCTCGCGCGTTACGGTCGTGGATAATCTTTCCTATGCGGGAAATCTGCATAACCTTGACGGGGTGCCGAAGTCGCGCATGAAGTTCGTGCGCGCCGACATCAACGACACGCCGCTCATGAAAAAACTTTTCAAAGTTACCGACTATGTTATGCACCTTGCCGCCGAATCCCATGTTGACCGGTCAATCCATCAGTCAAGCTTGATTTTCCTGAATGCAAACGTACTGGGAACCCACTCGCTCCTTGAAGCGCTTCGGGCAAGTCCGAATGTCCGGCTATTCCTGCACGTATCAACTGATGAGGTGTTCGGAACGCTTCCCCTTGCGTCAAAAGCAAAATTCAACGAACGATCCGCCTATCTTCCCAATTCACCCTACGCCGCGTCAAAAGCCGCTGGAGACATGGTCGTCCGCTCGTTCTATCAGACATGGAAACTTCCAATCATTATCGCGCATCCGGTCAATAATTACGGACCGCGCCAACTGCCAGAAAAAATGATCCCTTTTTTCACGATGAGAGCAATGAACGACCTTCCCCTTCCGCTTTACGGACACGGCGGACATATCCGCTCATGGCTCCATGTGAACGACTGTTCGCGCGCCCTTCTTGCCATCCTTCAGAAAGGCAGGCGGGCGAATCATACTGCATCGCCGCGGACGAAGACGCGCCGAACCATTCAGTTGCCCTAACAATCCTCCGGACGCTCAAAAAACCGAAAGACCTCATCACCTACGTCACCGACCGGCCGGGACATGACGAACGCTATGCCTTGGACGCTTCCAAATTGAAGCGCCTCGGATGGAAGCCGAATCATGCCCTTTCCGTTCATCTTCCGAAAACAGTCCTGTGGTATAAAGACAACACAGGCTGGACTCTGAAGACGACGCGCAACCGGAAACAGTTCAACAAACACATCAAATCCCCGGCGCTGGGAAGCGAAAAGAAGATGGGGTACTTTGCAAAAGGCAAGCGACAATAAATCACTAATCCCGTCTCGAATTTTTTCGCGAATGGTTCGATGGGCTCACCACAGGCATTCGCGAATTGATTGGTGATTGATTAGCGATTTTCGATGAAAGGTATAATTCTTGCGGGCGGCCAGGGAACACGTCTTCGGCCGTTCACAAAACTCATAAATAAGCATCTCCTGCCGGTCTACGACAAACCGCTGATTTATTATCCTCTGCAAACATTAAAAAAGGCGGGAATCAGGGATGTACTTGTAACATCGGGGAAAGAGGCCTTGCCGCATTTTAAGCGTCTTCTCGGCAAGGGCGAGGATTTTGGACTCAATATCTCGTATGCGGCACAAGAAGGGGCTTTGGGAATAGCACATGCACTCTCGCTTGCGGAAAAATTTGCCAAAGGATCGAAGGTGGCGGTAATGCTCGGCGATAACATTTTCACCAATCATGAACAAATCAAACGAGGCATTGAAAACTTTGAAAACGAGCGGGGCGCGAAATTCTTTTTGAAGAGAGTCCCCGATCCTGAGCGCTTCGGCATAGCACACGTGGCGAAATCAAACATACTTTCCATCATCGAGAAACCGAAGCGGCCGAAATCGAATCTTGCGGTGACGGGCCTTTACCTTTACGACCCTGATGTTTTCGAAGTGGCAAAAAATATAAAACCATCCACACGGGGAGAGCTTGAGATCACCGACGTCAACAACCACTATATAAAAGCGGGGCTTGCCCGCTTTGAGGTTGTCAACGGCCGCTGGATCGACGCAGGAACATTCGACTCATTGCTTCAAGCATCCGTTCTTATGCTCAAACAAAACAAAGAATTTCCAATTGAAGTTTGATACGCAACAGCTCTTCTGCGCCCGGAAACACACTTACAAACGCGCGTAAATAAGACAAGCCGGGGAATAATATAAGTTTTATTCCTTCTTTTGTTCCCCTTAATACGGTTCATTGCTGTGCGCTATACCGCTACAATGTATTAATACATTGTAGCGGTAATCGCCGCAGTAAAAGAAACGATAATTATGCCTCAGGTTTCAAGGCGCAAACTTGAAAAAGACGTGATGGAAAAAATCCTCGCGACACTGTTCGAAAGTTTGCTGAAAATAAACGATGGCAATTTGGTAAAAGAATTTTTAGATGATTTTCTGACGCCGACCGAAAAAATCATGCTGGCAAAGCGACTAGCCGCGGCCTACTTCCTGGAACAAGGCCACGGCTATCGATTCATCTCGGAAGTCCTCAAAATGAGCCCTACGACGGTAAATACCGTGCATAAGCAACTCATCCTGCGCGGAGCGGGGTACCGCGGAATATTTCGTCTTATATCTCAGCGAACTCTGTCAAAAAATGGAGCAAAGCCATCACGAGCAGGAGACATCATGGAACGGCTAGAAGAAGTCATCAGTGCATTTATACCGCCGATAAAGGGCTCAAAAAGCAGCTATCGGAGGTACAAAAACAGATAAACGCCTGCCGGGAATTACCATCGGCATCTCATATCCATACTCTCCCTACTACACGCTCTCCATACACGTTAATCTCTCGAATATACGCGCCAACTATGCGATAATGCTATTGCACAATGCTACAATTGCCGTGTAGCATGAATTGATTATACGCTACAATGTATTAATACATTGTAGCGTGTATTCAAAACGCACAACAAAGGAACTAAAAATAAAAAACTGACGTCGCGGTGAGAACTCTGTATATTCGCACACCCCGGCACACGCCGTTACTTCCCCGTACCACGCGATAAAAAAACCGCCATGCGCCATTTCCGCAATAATGCAGTAACTGTGCTTTGTTTTCTGGTGATGAAATACTACAATGTATTAATACATTGTAGTATTTTATTGACGCAAGCACGATTTCCGCCTGTCGGTTAAATAGAACCGATGATTCAAGTGAACTGCTCATTCTGCCGAATTGTCGGTTGATTCAGGCTTCCGATTCAGTCTAAAGATTTCCGCACACGGACCGGACTTTGCCCTTACAATCCTGATGTCAAATGTCGAAAAAAAATATAGAAGAATTTAATAGGCCTGTTGCGTAATAATTTTCGTAACGAAATCTCAAGATTTTAGGCGAGACGAAGCAAAAATCTTGAGATTGCAGTAGAAAGATTATTACGCAACAGGTCTAATACTTCAACCGGTAAATCTCGACGTAAGGGCCGAGAAATTTAAGTTTTGGAAGTAATGAATAGAAATTTTCCGGCATATTTAAAAAGTCATGCAGATCGGTCAATTCTTCGCCCGGATAAAGCCGAACAAGCAATTCCTTTTCTCCGGGAATAATCCCGGCGCCCAAAAAAGATTCGCTCCCGTTCCAAAATGCATGTATCGCATATTCCGGCTTTAAGATTTCATATTCACCCCTTTCGCGCGACCGCCGCTGATTGTCAAGAACAAAATATGACGGCGCGGGAAGCTGTTCATCCCGCAATGTCAAAAAGTAACGCTGACGCACGTCAACGAATCCTCCGACCGAGGCCAGATTTTCAATTGATTCTTTATTTTCATTCAAATGAGTAAACAGCATGTTGACCAAAACACGCGTCCCGGGATCCACATTATCGTATATCCAGCGGACCGCCTGAATCCGGGTATCCGGTTTTAACGTAAGAAAAGCGTAATTCGTGCTCACCCAAAATGAATAACCCGCGATCAACAGCACAAAAAAAAGAGAAATCTGCAACGCATTGGCCGGAAATCTATCGGCTAATTCCCGCACCGCATATGCCGAAAGGATCGCTAAAAACGGAACTGCGGGCAGAATGTAGCGGGCATCGATTGATGGAAAGCCAAAACTGATTCCGAGAAGATACAGGAGCGGAAATCCGATAAAAAGCGAAGAAATAAAATTATTTCTGTATTTTAACGCAAGAAACACAGCGCCGATCGCACCGAAAAAAAGTAGAAGCGGAGAATC
>MHQO01000036.1:0-2755 GCA_001820675.1 Candidatus Sungbacteria bacterium RIFCSPLOWO2_01_FULL_47_10 | reverse complement strand
ACAATGATCAAAATTAAGAAAAGCGCCGAAGACAAAATTAATTTCTGATCAAAAAGAATATCCCGATACCGGATCGCCGGACTTTTTAGAAAATGGGCAGCAAAAAACCAAGGGAGTATCAGGATCGGCACGTATCCTGCTCCATACCCCAGTCCAATGAAGACGGCGGCAAAAACATACAATAGCCACTTCTGGTCTTCGGTTTCAAAAAAACGCCATTTCGTTTCTTCGGAATCGTATATCCTCCAAATGCACCAGAGGGCCGCAACGATAAAAAAAGTAATCGGAGCCCAAATTCTTCCGGAATGGCTTTCGTGAATATGGTAAAAATCAAACGCAAGAAATGAAGAGGCGGCGAGGGCCGGCCAATATCCGAATGCGCGACGTACGGTATCATACAAAAAAAGGACCGCACCCGCACCAAGAATTGCCGAGATGATTCTCGGCCCAATGACGAAATACTCCCTATTAAGAATCACGAACTCGCGAAAATCAGCCAAGGAAGCGAATTTCCCGAAAAGAATCCCGAGCGTCCCGAAAGCGGCGAAAAAAGGAACAAGAAAGTAGGACAAAAGCGGCGGAAGATAATAAAAATCGAAACTCGCATTAAGCGTTCTTTCTTCAAGCATGCGAAATGCGGCAAACACATGGACCGAAGCGTCGCTAAAAAAATCCTGGCCAAAGCCATAGAAAATCCCGACAAGACGTATTGCCGCCGCGAGCACAAAAATTATCCATATCGGATTTTTAAGCAGATTTTTTACGGATGCCTGCATAATATATGAGAGCGCCCATAACCCCGAAAACGAGCGCGAAGACAATCTCGATGCCATGGATCACAACGCTTACGGCAGATGCCGAAGCGTGCTCAACCCCGAACATTGAGAATCCGCCAACAAGCGACCATTCATACAGGCCGAGATTGGCGAACGATTGTATGGGAGATACCACTGAAACAATCATCGGAAAAGAAAAAATAAGCACGGTTTCAAAAAAAGTAAAGTCAAATGCCAACGCGCGAAACAGGAATAGACCGACCAAAAAATTAAAAAACCAGATACAGCAAGAAGCCGCGAAAATTTTCAGAAAATAATTGCTTCGCCGCGCTTTCATAAATACCTCGCCCACGGCAAGCACGTTTTCACCGGAAAAAGCAGAACGAAAAAAAAACTCCGAAACCGAAGAGAGGGCGCGCGACAAAAGTCGAAAAAGGAAAGACGCAAAAAATATGAAAATGCATGACGCAAAAACAGTAAAGATCGCAAATAGCAAAATTGCTCCGGAAACGGTTTCCGGCAGAACGCTTTTTGAAACAAAAGCAAGAGATACAAGCAGAAGATTCGCGATAATGAGTATGTCGAAGAGCCGTGAAATCAAGAGTGATCCCACCCCCTGCGGCAAACCAGCCGGTACGGCCCTGCCTGCCAAATATATGTATGAAAGTTCTCCCGTCCGAAATGGAAGCAAATTCACCAAAAAATTGTGGATAAGCGTTATGGAAAAAATTGTTTTCGGCCGAAGCGCTCCGTCAAGAAGAAAATAGAAACGGACAGACCGCGCGGCATTCGCAAAAAAATATGCGGCAAACGCTGAATAAAGATATATGATCTTAATCCGGACAATATTTTCCCTTATTGTCTCAAACGGAATGTTCCTCAAAAGAAAAAACAGCAAAAAAACCGCAACCGCTATCGAAAGAAAAACTTTTGACTGTGTTGATTTCATCTGTTACCGTTTTTTAAAAACCGCAAAAAGAATTCGGCCTTTGCCAAACGACGCAAAAAAGTCATCAATAAAAAACGCGGCATACAAAAACGCCTGAATTAATCTTACCGCGTACCGGCGAACCCGGCTTTTTAACATCGACTCCTGATTCGCTCCGGCCATGATTCGATAATACGCGTCAAATAACGGCCACCCCCATACATATATTGTAACCGGATCAAAACCGGCTTTCTCGCACTTTGCAATCAATTCGTCTGTTTCGTACCTTCGGACATTAAGCGCATCCTCGTCTTTTTTCGTCCAATATTTCATGGAGTGAGGCGTGACAATTATCAAATACCCGTTTTTCCGCACCGAATCGGCAATGTGGGAAAGCGCCGAATCATCATCCTTCATCTCCTCAAGAGCATTCATGCATGTGACAATGTCAAATGCGCCCTCGGGCGTATTTTTCTCGATATCAAGAACTTTGAAGTGACACAGGGCGCAGTTTTTTCTTGCCCGTTCGATCGCGACGGCCGAGCTGTCGATACCGTTTAAACTCGCAGGAATGTCCGCAACGGTATTCAAAAAATCTCCCGTTCCACAGGCAACATCCAAGATTGTAACTCCTTCGCGCAGTTCCGCATATGTTCGTATAAGGCGCTTCACAATCCTTACTTTATGCCGAAAACTCGGCCCGCGAAGCGCCTGGATATTTTCCTCTTTTAGCCAAAGTGAATCCCAATTCGTCATATCAATTATTTCTGAGATTTGCAGAACCATTCCCTCGTACTTTTAAGATAATCGTAAACCGCGAACTGGCGCCGCACAACCATCCGGCGATGCTTACGGGTAAAAAAAGCATAAGAAGTAATACATTGCGTGGCTGAAAAAAAGCAGCAGGAGCCATATACCCTTTTTCTTTCAAAAGTCGATGTATGCCCCAAATCCAGTCATTGGGAACGATGCTGTATTTTATTTTCCGAACCGAAAAACCGGCGTCTTCGGCGTAGTTCGTCAGTGTCCTTGCCGTAAAACTGTAAAAATG
>MHQO01000035.1 GCA_001820675.1 Candidatus Sungbacteria bacterium RIFCSPLOWO2_01_FULL_47_10 | reverse complement strand
TGGGAGGAAAGTCCGAACATTCATTCCGGCGCAATTTTACAAAAATAGCGCAGGAGCTGGTAGCGGGTAATTCCCGTCGCCAATTTTGTCTGCAGACGGCAGATACAAAATTGAGCGTCCTCCATAGCTTTAGGCGAAGGAGGACCCGCCTTCGCTCATCGAGCTTCGGCGGGTGCTCGATTTTGCAGCAGCGCTCCCGCGCTGGCAAAATCGGCAGAGGTGCGAACAGCGACGCTCCGAGACGAAAGTTAAGGAGCGCCCCATAGCGTTAAGCGAACGGGGCGAATCTTCGAAGGAGCTCCGGGTTTACCCTGAGCGAAGTCGAAGGGTGAAACGGCTAAACCCTTACTTGGATGCAAGAGATCCTATTTCGGGCTTTTCATGTCAGAAATGGGAAAAACGCTCGCTTGAGCCAGAGAGTAATCGATGGCCCAGACAGATGATCATCACATTCAGGAGTCGGAGATCAGGGACAAGAAATCAGATCAATTTTTCTGATTTCAGATTTCTGACCTCCGACCCCCTGTTTGGACAGAATTCGGCTTATAGGCATGCGGAACAAAACCCCCTGTAAAAAGGGGGTTTTGGTTTGGTTCAGAATCAAAGTAATGTGCATAAAATGTGTTTGATTGCTAAAATCTATTTATAGTATACTGAAACGGTATTTACATAGCGCGTTTTAACTTTGACACTCATTGTCCTAACGGTTTTTTGGTTGTTTTTGGATAACCTTACCGGCGGACAATCGCGTCTTTTATCAAATGAATTACGAAATGAGCGCATCATATGAAGAAGCGGTCGAAGAAGTAAGTCCGATTGAATCTACAAAATCAAATGCCGCAAAAAAGGCGGTCCGCTGGTTTTTGCTTGTGCTGATTACGTTTTTGCCGGTCTTTTTTCTTTCAAGCGCGGTTCCGGTTTGGTATGGAAAACAACTTTTTGCCACAGTTTTGGCGGGAGCGGCGTTTATCGCGTGGCTTATTGATTTCCTCATTTCAGGAAGGTTTCAATACCGGAAATCGTTTTTAAATATTTCGGTTTTTCTTCTCCTTGCCGTCCTGTTTTTCTCAACGTTGTTCTCCGTCAGTTTTTATGAAAGCATTTGGGGACTGGACCAAACAGGCGAAAAACTTCCCTCATTCATCGTTTTCGCGATTGTTTTCTTTCTTACCGGATCGGTCTTTCGTGAACGAGACGGAATTAAACTCGGGCTTGCCGTTTTTTCTTCGGTACTGATCGTTGGGCTTCTGAATCTTTTTCAAATGCTCGGCGTTCGTTTGTTTTCGGGCGCCTGGGCAGGGGGAGCCGATTTTAATCCGGTGGGAACGATAAACGCGCTCGCGGTTTTTTACGGATTGATCACCTCCGTCGGCATTGGGGTTCTTTCCCATTTTAAGGAGATTCCGGATGGCGGGATGAAGAAATATTTCTCATGGCTTGTCTGGGCAACGGTTGCGCTGATGCTCCTCAATTTGTTTTTGATAACCAATTTTAAGATTATCTGGCTCGGCCTTGCGGTTTCCATGATTGTCCTTTTGAGCTTGGGCATGAGAGTCTTCGGGAAGTCAGGCGGGTCTCCCGACCGTGGTGCGGGCATCCGTGCGCTTGGCGGTATTTCTTTTTATCTCCCGTTGATTGTTCTTGTACTTTCTCTTCTTTTGTTTGTATCGTCATTTCAGCAGTCGTTCATGGATGCGCTCACAGGCGGAGCGCAGTCGCAAAACCGCTGGTCGCTTCGTTTTCCTGCAGAAGTATCGCCGAATTTTCGGGCGACACTGAACATCGGGAAACAGTCCCTGGAAGAAAACATGTGGCTCGGTTCGGGGCCGGGAACGTTTATTTACGATTACAGCCTGTATCGCGATCCGATACTTAATCTTGACAGGATCTTTTGGGCGGTTAAATTCTTTCACGGATCAGCTCTCGGCACGACACTCCTTGCAACCGGCGGAGTCCTCGGGGTTGCCGTTTTTATATTATTTGTTTTGTCTGCGTTCGTCGTCGTCCTAAAAAACACCCTTTTGAGCCGAAAAGGGGATCCGCTCAGGTTCGGAATCGCAGCGGCAACGGTGTTCGGAGGGGTTATGTGGTTTTTATATCCTCCGACGTTTACAACGTCATTATTCGTTTTTCTCATGCTTGGAATTTTTGCCGCTCTATCAAATTCCGAATCCGAAGACGGGCTTACTCTCGGAATGAGGACCGTTTCCGTTTCTTCCACCTCCGTTATGTTCATTGCCTCGCTCCTTTCAATCTTCTTTGTTGTGGGGAGCATTGTCGGGATGTATTATTCGTTTCAGAAATATCGCGCAGACAGCTCATATTCCCGTGCTGTTGCGTATTTGAATAAGTCTTCGGATACCGATAAGCCGCTTGCCGAACTTGCGAACGCGATAGCGATCGATCCGAAAGAAAGCAAATATTTTCGGCTTCAGGGACAGGTATATTTTTTGCGTTTACGGAATTTGATTCAGTCACAGCTTGCTCAATTCGCAAACCCCTCCCCGGAACTTGTTCAGGATTTTCAGACGAACTTCATCGAGGCATATCGCGCGGCACAGGAGGCGCAAAGGCTAAACCCCGCGGAGTCGTCGAATTGGACTCTTGTGGGTGCGATTTGCGAGACCGTCATTCAGGTTGATCCTTTATTGTGTTCAGAGGAGTTTCTTACCGTCATGTACGAAGAAGCGATTCCCCGCGATCCTATTGGTCCGCAGGCGTATCTGGATGCGGGCAGGGCGTACCTGATCGCCGCTGATGTATTGGCCCTGAAATTAAGCCAGACAAATAATAAGGATGAAATAACGGGCCTTACGGAAAAGAGGAGTGAAGCAATCGGAAAGGCGATTGTGCATCTTGAAAAATCTGCCGCGCTTAAGCCCGATTTTGCTTCAAGCCATTTTCTATTGGCACAGGCGTACGTTCGACAGAATGATTTGGAGGGCGCTATCAGGAAACTGGAAGACACCAAGGCGGTTGCGATCGGAGACGTGGGGGTGTTGTTCCAGCTCGGGTTTCTTTATTATCAGGCAAACCGGCTTGATGATGCCGAGCTCCAGTTCGCGCAGGCAGTACGACTGAACGAGAATTACTCCAACGCGCGATATTTCCTCGGGCTTATTTATGATCAAAAAGGCAATACGGAAGCCGCACTTGAACAGTTTCGAAAAATTGCGGATTTAAACCCGGGGAATAAAGAAGTGGCTGGCATTGTTCAGAATTTGGAAAGCGACAGGCCGGCGTTGTCCCAAATTGTTCCTCCTCTTCCCGCTCCCGAAGAAAGGCAAGCGCCGCCGATATCGGATCAAGGGAGATAATAACCGCATCAACGAATTACGAATTTTTTGCGAATGTGCGAATTATGGCGCATATCCACAGCTTTTTATAGGTTCGATATTCGTTGATTTCACGTGGATTTTATCAAAAAAGAAATTGTCTCAATACACGCCGCGGCCTTCCTTATCGGGGCCGCTGGTTTTTTGTCGCGCCTCCTTGGGCTTTTTCGCGACCGGCTTCTTGCGGGGGAATTCGGCGCGTCAAGAGATCTTGACATATATTATGCCTCTTTTCAGATTCCCGATTTTATTTTTACGATTTTTCTTTTGGGGTCGGCTACCGCCGCAATTATTCCCGTATTCCTCGATTATTGGGAACGCGACAAAGATGAGGCGAGAATGCTTGTGGGGAACCTTTTTAATGTTTTCTTGATTTTCTCCGCATTTTTTTGCGTGCTGGTCGCGGTGCTGGCTCCTTTTTTTGTGCGCTTACTTGTGCCTGGTTTTTCGGAAGAAGACTTCAGAGTAACGGTCCTTATGACCCGCATCATGATGGCAAGCCCGTTTCTTTTAAGTCTTTCCAACATCGTCTCTGGAGTCATCCAGGCAAATCGCAGATTTTTCGTTTTTTCTTTGAGTTCGATTTTTTATAATATCGGCATTATTTTCGGGATTCTTGTTTTTCTTCCTTTGTTCGGTTTTCTCGGCCTTGCGTATGGCGTGATCTTTGGCGCGGTGCTACACATGGCGGTTCAACTGCCGACGTATTTCGGCCTTGGCTTCAAAATCTTTCCGCGTATGGTTGATTTGTACCACCCCGGCACAAAGAGAATCATCTCCCTTTCTTTTCCGCGCGTTCTTGCTATTTCTTTCACATCGATTTCGGTTTTTATCGTCACGGCTCTTGCATCCACCCTTTCCATGGGGAGCATTTCGGTTATGCAGCTTGCGAATAATGTCAAATACATTCCAGTGGGGATTTTCGGCGTCAGTTTTGCCGTTGCCGCATTTCCCCGGCTTTCGTCCGCATTCGTCAAAAAAGACGTTTCCGATTTTTACGGTTCTTTTTTCGGTGTTTTGAAAACCGTGATTTTCTGGCTTGCCCCCGTATCGGTATTATTTTTTGTATTGCGCGCGCATATTATTCGTTTGGCGCTTGGCACGGGCCTTTTTGACTGGCGCGATACGCGGCTGACCGCGGCCGTTCTCGGTATTTTTTCTTTTCTCATTATCACCGAAAGCCTCCTGCCGCTTTTCATCAAGACGTTCTACGCACTTAATAAGACAGCACGACCCCTCGTGATAAATTTGATTTCAAACACGGTCACGATCGGGCTTGCGTTTTATTTTGTCGGCGTTTTTTCCGGAGACGGCCCCGTGTCTCGTCTTTTTGGAGGACTCCTCCGAATCTCCGATATCACGGACATTCGCATCATCGGGATCGCGCTTGCGGTTGTTGTTGGCCAGTGCCTGAATTTTTTCGTGCTCTTGAAGTTTTTGATGGATGAGGCGCGAAAGGCATTCGGATATGTTCCGCAAAACGGTTTTTTACGCGAGACTCGCTTTATCATAACGGTAGCTCTTGTTGCGGGAGGAGTAACATATGTTTCGCGTCAAATCTTGAATCTTTTTTTTGGTCTCGATACCTTTTGGGGGGTATTTATTCAGATGGCGGGCGCGGGGAGCGCAGGTCTCGCCAGCTACGGCCTGATTCTCTATTTTTCAGGCAATACCGAAATACAGGCTTTCATTGAAGTATTCAGGCGGAAAATGCTGAAGTCGCAGGTTTTGCCGGAGGAGATCGCAAACCAACAGCCACGGGACCTGACACACTGACAGTATGAGCAAATATAGTTCGTTCAAGGTATAAGAATGGATGCGTCAGTCATGAAATGGAAATTCGAAATTTTGTCATAATTGCGCATATTGACCATGGGAAATCGACGCTTGCCGACCGGCTTTTGGAATTGACAGGGACGATCGAGAAGCGAAAGATGCGCGAGCAATTTTTGGACTCCATGGAACTTGAAAGAGAAAAGGGGATAACCATAAAAATGCAACCCGTTCGCATGTCCTGCACCCTAAACACAATACCCCACATCCTAAATCTTATCGATACTCCCGGACATGTTGATTTTACATACGAGGTTTCTCGCGCTCTTGCCTGTGTGGAGGGCGCAATTCTTCTTGTTGATGCCGCGCAAGGAGTACAGGCGCAGACCATATCGAATCTTCATCTCGCACGAAAGGAAAATCTTGTTATCATCCCCGTTATTAATAAGATAGATCTTCCCGGCGCGCGGGTTCATGAAACCGAAGACGAACTTGTAAATCTCACAGGATATAAAAAAAATGAAATTTTGAAAATATCCGCGAAAACAGGAGAAGGTATCGAGAATATTTTACATGCGGTCGTTGACCGCGTGCCGCCGCCTGTTTCGGGTCATGGTGCGATTCATGCAGGTCGGCGGCACATTCACGACGGTCCGAACAATCCTGTGGGCGCTCCGCGCGCATTAATTTTTGACAGCCATTTTGATAATTTTAAGGGTGTGATTGCGCATGTTCGTCTTTTTGATGGCGCTTTTCGAAAAGGAGAAAAAATTGAGATGCTTGCGACTAAAACAAAGGTTGAAATTCTCGAAATCGGATATTTTCAGCCGTCTCTTACCCCATCAGATTCCATTGGTGAGGGCGACATCGGATATATTGCAACGGGACTCAAAGAACCGGATGCGGTTCGGATTGGTGATACTGTTACGGCAAAGGATGGGGTAGATGGAATGCGGTTGACAGCGGAACCACTGGAAGGGTACCGCGAGCCTCAACCGATGGTGTTTGCGAGCATGTATCCCGAAGATTCTGATGATTACGACAAATTGCGGGATGCGTTAAAAAAAATCAAGCTGAATGATGCCTCTCTTTATTTCGAACCGGAAGCATCGGACGCGCTTGGAAGGGGCTTTCGGGCTGGTTTTCTCGGGCTTCTCCACATGGAAATCATCGGCGAGCGGATTCGGAGAGAATATGCCGTCAATCTTATTTTTACGACCCCCTCGGTACGTTTTTTTGTTGTGTATGGGAATGGAGAATCCGAATATATTTATTCCGCATCGCGGTTTCCCGACACCCACCGCCTAAAAGAAATACGGGAACCGTGGGCCCGGCTTGAAATCATCACGCCGCAAAAATTTTTGGGGGGGATTATGACACTTCTGGGCCAGACCAGGGGAGTATACGAAAAACAGGAATATGTCGGCGCTGACCGCCTGCTGGTTACCTATCAGGCGCCCTTGAAAGACATTCTTTCCGACTTTTTCGATTCATTAAAAAGCGTTTCGGAGGGGTATGCCTCTCTCGGATATGAGCTTTTGGATTATCGCACGGGCGACCTTGTTCGTCTCGATTTCCTGATTGCAGGGGAGCGCGAAGATGCGTTCTCGCGCGTCGTGCCGGGCGACCGCGCGTATGAGGAAGGGAGGGCAGGAGCCAAGAAACTGAAAGACATTCTTCCGAAGCAGTTATTCGCCGTATCGATTCAGGCGGCGGTATCCGGAAAAATTATTGCGCGCGAGACGATTCCAGCACTGAAAAAAGACGTGACGGGGTACCTCTATGGAGGAGACAGGACGCGCAAAATGAAGCTGTGGAAGAAACAAAAAAAGGGGAAGGAACGCTTGAAGGCGGGGGGGAGGGTTGAAATTCCGCCCGATGTGTTTTTGAAAATGCTGAAGAAATAAAAATGCCTTCGGATGAATGAAGGCGTTTGTATTATGTATTATAGATAGAGAAGATGTTTCTTCTGGAGACGCGGCACAAGCCGCGAAAGCGCGACATGCCAGGCGGCGTCCCTCATGTTCAGATGTTCTTTTACCGCAGTTTCGAACACCTTCTCGGTATTGAAACGCATGATGTTTTGAAGAAGCGCGTTGCTCGTTGCTTCTTCTTCGCTTGTCTCGACAAGGTGCCGGTCATGTTCCTTGTTTACGTTGAGCTCGCGCCACGATATGATGACGCCTCCCGCGTTCAAAAGCACGTCAGGGAAGATTATAACGCCGTTGTCTAACAAAATCCGCTCACCTTCCTCC
>MHQO01000034.1 GCA_001820675.1 Candidatus Sungbacteria bacterium RIFCSPLOWO2_01_FULL_47_10 | reverse complement strand
GTGAATGTGCCAAGAAACATAAAAACGATTGCAGATAAAATTGTGATTTTCTTTTTCATTTTTGCAACTACACGAACGCGCCGAAAAAGATAAAATGGCAATCTCCTATTCAACCCGCATCACCTGAATCATTTCTTCATTCTATGGACATGAACCAGATTTTGGATCCGGGGCCGGGCAATATGATTCCCCTGTTTTTGGATCAATCTTCAACGGACATGGACACGGCGGCGGGGACGGCGGGAGCGGAGGAGGAATAATTTCAAGAATGAAACTTGCCGCCCGCTCAATCTTTGCCGCAGTTCCGGTTATCATCACCGGGTATGTTCCGGGAGAAGGGGGCGAAGATCCGATCGTAAGTTTCATGTTGGTTTTGCATGAAAGCGGACAAAAAACGGGAAGTGCCAATATACCCACTCCCTGCGGAAGGCCGGAAACAATATATGACACGAATTGAGTACTGCCCGCAAGAAGCGTCCCAATAACAGTATTCGTCGCGGATGCGCCTGCAGATGCGAACATCGTTACCGAAGGCACGCCCATTTCAACAGCATAATCGAACAATGGCTCCGGCGGCACCTCGGTCGGAACAACAACGGTTTCAAGCCGGCAATATTCGGCGTTATCAGCTTCCCATTCGAAACCAATCGTATCTCCTGGCGCAAATGGCGGTTCGGGAAAAATATCGAATCGCCGGATAACCGGACTTTCGCCTATGGGTGTTGGCGGCGGAGGAAGCGGGGGCGGGGGCAGGGTCGTAAAGTCCACAAAGTCGGACCCGATTGCTAATCCATATGGAGCAACCCGAAAAGTGGTCAACGGGACAGGTGCTTGGAAACCGGGTATGGTATACGGTACGCCCTCAACTGTGCCGGTATACGCGGGTACGTCGCTATAATTCAGCCATCGATCGGTATATCCGATCCATGAAAGCGATAATGTCTTTGCATCGGAATCCCACACAGAGTCGGTAATAGACATGCAATACTCATATGCCTCTTCATTGCCGGCATACCACGGACACGACGGACCCGGAACACCGTTGCCGCCGTCGTCTTTCAAACTCTGAAATATATTTCCCGTTTTGCCCGCAGGAATCGCCGCATCCCCAAGATGCCACCCTATCGTACCGCCGTCCTCCCACTTCCACATAAAATTCGCTTCGATCGTATCAAGCTTTAAAGCGCCGAACGTATGTTCTTTCCCGAAGTCAAAAACGGTTGTCGTCGCGGCGCTTACCTGGTAAAAACTCTTCTGCTTGGGAGCAGGAGTGTACTGATGCCCGGGGCCAGTGCAGGTAAGGGTATATCGCGCAGTACTTGCCGCGGGTACTACCGTCATGCTTCCCTCGAGCGGGAGCGAACCTTGAGGACATTCAAGAAACGTGGGATTGTAATCGGCAAAACCGTTATACGCCGTACGCGAAACGCCGTTGCATACATATTCGACGGTCATATCTTTGTAACAGCCGTACGCCGGATCATACCCGGGACAATAATCTTTTCCCAATACTTCACCAACCGGACCAGACATCTTATGATCATAACTGCACGATTCCTTTCCATCGCACTTATAGCTCGCCTCGGTGGTACAGTCGGTCGGCGCGCCGCAATTTGCCGCATATGTCGCCTTCGACACGGTTATCTCGGGATTCATTCCGAATGTACAAAAATCGGCATATTCCGTTGTCCATGAAAGTGTCACGTCCGTGCCAAGCCAGTCCGGATCAAGTATGTCGCTCCCGTTCGCTTTCAGATCCACATTCAAATCGGGAAGCGCGGGAACCGTAAACTCTAACGTAGCGGCTTCATCATTACTGCAGGTGGGCACGCTGGTAAAACTTTCATAATTTCCGGTATCAAACATCGCAAAAAATGAACCGGCGAAAAACTCCGAAGAAACATCTTTTTTTACGGTGGTAACGACGTTCAGCTCCTGAATAACGGGGGGGGGCTGTTCACACGCGTTATAATTGCAATTCCCCATGACGATGGTTGCTCGATACGTCCCGCCGTATCGCAAATGTGCCGCATCGGTTTGAAGCGCATCATCGCAAACGGTCAAGGGGGACCGATACACCAGATCCTCCCGGTCGGTGGAATCTTCCCCCCCGAGAGAACTTCCCGTAATATCTTCAACTTCAATATAATTAATAATAAGCGGTCCCCCGGGATTCGCATCGGATTGCCATGTTAACGCGACCCTATCGAGCCCGGATGGATTTTCGAGAAAGTCTTTTGCAGATGGCGGATCTTCGACAAAAATATCAATAAATCGCGCATCGGATTCATGTGTATATTGCAAAGCGCTTCTTGAGCATGTTCCGTATCCCGAATGGTACACCGAAGCGCATTGTGCCGCCCCAAGCCCCGCCATCATATCAATCATTTGAATAATCCCGACAAGAATCGTTGCATACCCGACAATTTGAGTAATGATGGAAAAAGTTTTAAAGACGCCAGTTAAGCTTTGGGAGCTAAACCCTCCGGCAGAATTGCCGAGCCCTCCGGCAGAGATGGAAAACGGCCAAGCAGTGTATGCAAAAACAATCGCAATAATGGCGATAAGGGTTAAAATCTTACCCGTTTTTTTATTCATTATCATGCAGTCAAAATACTTACATCACGCGCCGGGTAATTCCGATTGAGACCCAACACTCCCCGTAGCCAGAGTATGATCCCGAACACCATCATTTTTCTCATCAGACTCTTTGGTACCATGCTCCTGTGGCTTGAGACGAAGATATAATTCATACACAATGAGGTCGAAAAAAACCGCGACCAACACCCAGGGAACGGAATATGCGAATACCCTCAGCATCGATTCTCCCCGAAATGAAAGGTCGGGAATAAAAGCAAGTTTGATGTCAAACAGTAACCTTCGAAGAATAAGATATAGTGCGGCAAGGACAAGAAACGAAGATACGAGAAGAAGCGCCGAACGGAAAAAATTATTTTTGTGCTGGCGAGTATAGCTCAAGAGAAACGAGCGGATAATTCCGCATTCCTCATATAAAAGAATAAAAGGCGCAATCGCAAAGGAGATGAGAACGTATAGTGCGGGCAAGAGCGATACAACTATCAAAGGGAGCGTGATGACCATGCCGTAGCGATCCGCAAAAAGAGTCGGCGGAACGTAATCAATGAGACGCAGGGCAAGCGAAAAAAGAAATGGAACGCCGATGAAAAGAACATAGACGGCCGCGCCGCCAAGGATGAAGAGGCCGGCATAACGGTGGAGATTTTTTAAGCCGCGCATGACCGCATCCGCAATCCCCGCGCCGCCAAAAGAAAAATAGAGTGCTGCAAAACCGGCAAGCGTAAAAAACGTGCCGAGAAGCGCCGGAATCAACAGATACGGATGAAGAGGGGAAAAAAACGACGATGAATATCGCAGTGCAAGATTTTCCTCAAAGATAATCTGATGCGAAAGTTCCGTAAGCGCGGTTGAGAAATATGCAATCGTCAAAAAGATCAAAAAACGCGCCCGAAACAAGATAAAACTTTCTCTCCAAATGTCGAGGATGAATTTTTTCATATTACATACGGTATTGCATTTCCGTTATGCTTCTTTATTGCGAAACCTCTTTCAGTTTCTTCATAAATTTGTCTTTATCAAACTTCCCGGCAGAAAAAAGCTCCCCGTTAAGGACAATTCCGGGGGATGCAAAAATTTCATAGGTTCCCGCCATTTCGATTCCTTCCGGTGTTGTAGCACTGATATTCTTATACCTCACATTTGGAAAATGGCTCTCGATTGAGTGCCAAAACTCCTCAAACGCCTTGCAAATTTGACAGCCCGGTGAAGACAACTCTTCCAGGGTTACTTCTTTCATAATGTACATAAAGCAATGAAAGACGGTGCAGGTTTCGGTTATATGGAGCAACCCGCGGAGCATCACGGCTTCTCACTGCAACTATTGTTGCGACGATACTATTATAAAATAGAAGGAAAACAATTACCATTGAAATTATCAACACGACACACGGCACAAATGAATGAATCCGCAGGGTAAAAAATGGCGTGCCGGTATATTGGCGCGCCTTATTTTAAAATGCAATCTGTGGCGTTTCAGACCTTTTTTCCCGAAACACGGCAATAGAGTCTTATATTCTTCAAGAGAAATATCGGTAAAAGAAACCGGCGCGCCACCGAACGATGCGCCGCTCTGCCGAGCCGTATGCGCACTGTTTCGCTTTTCAGAAGCCGGGCAATGGCCCGTCCCGCCTCTTCGGGAGATTTTACCAAAATCCCCGTCCGGTTATTTTTTATCTGAAGGCGCCCTCCCGAGGTATCCCCCGCAACAACTACCTTTCCCTTCCACATGGCTTCCGTCATGGTGAGTCCGAATCCTTCACGTACGCTTTTTTGAACGACAACGGAGCTTGCGGTATATAGTGCGCTGATAAAAATTTCATTCGATACCGACCCAAGGTTCCGCGGATCCGAAAAAAGAAAAATATCCGGATCCCCTTTTGCGTGTTTTTTGACCGTATCAAAAATGCGTTCCGCCTCCGGGTCGTCTTTCGCGACAATAAACCCGGCCAAAACAAGCTGAAGATTCGGAACACTGTTTTTTGCGATATAGTATGCCTGAATAACGCCCATGGGGTCTTTCCACGGATCAAAGCGGGATACCTGCGTGACGATCGGGTCCAGATAATTGATATTGAACTGCGCAAGGATCATCCGTGCCGCCTCCGGCGTCATGGGAACGTTTTTTTCCGACAGCGGGTCGAGAGCCGGAGGAAGGACGAAAATCTTTTTTGAAAATGCAAACGCGGAAAGCGGATTTATATACTCGGCATTGCTCACGACAATCACGGGGTACGCATCCATTGAATGCTCAAAAAAGCGCACCGCATCGACATTCGGGGTCAACAGGTCGATGTGGAGCCGGAGAACCGGAAAAAACTCTTTCGGAATTCCATGAATCATTCCGAGCGGCTGGGGGTCATGCACGATGACGATGCCGGATGAAATTCCGTTCTTCCCGCAAAACGCCCGAAACGACGTCGCAAGGGCCTTATTCACCGCGATATATTCTTTTTTCTCTCCCTCGGTCAAACCACCCTCCTTGCCGTGAAGCAAATTATGGATTTTTTTCGTTATTTCATAAAACGATGGCTTCGCTTTGATAACAAGCCAGTAGCTTTTCAAACCAAGAGACCTCTCCAGCGGAACCTGGCTTTTGAGAATTTCCACAACCCCGCCTCCATGTGCGGTTGCATTAATATGAATAATCGCTTTTCCGCGGAATTTCTTTGCTGTTTTCTTCAACAATAACACCGTCTTTGGAGAAAACGGTTTATAGTCGTCGATGTTTTTCTGGCTTAAACGAGACCGAAGGATGAGGGACGTCATAACAATTCATAATAAAATTTTTCATACTGCGCCACCATGCGCTTTGCGCTAAATTTTGAAACGGCATGTACTCGAACATCCGTTCTGTTTATCCGGTCAATTTTTTTCATTGCCGCAATGAGATTCGAAACAGCGCTTTCGACAATATAGCCGGTTTTTCCGTGTTCAATCAGTTCCGGCATCGATCCCCTCCGATACGCAATCACGGGGGTTCCGCAGCTCATCGCTTCGGCAACGACCAGCCCGAACGGCTCTTCCCATTCGATCGGATTAAGAAGGGCCCGCGCCTTACCGTACGTTCGCACCAGTTCTTTTTCATTCAATTCGCCAACATACCGAATAGTCCGCGAAAGCCGCGGGCGAATGACGCTCTTGAAATACGTCCTCATACCCTCATCAATCCGTCCGGCAATAATAAGACGCGACCCAAAACGGCGTGATGCCTCAATCGCGTTTTCAATTCCCTTTTTTTTCTCAATTCTGCCCACCCACAAAAAATAATCTTCGGGAAGACCGTTAAAAACGAATTTATCCGTATCAATGCCGTTATAAATCACCGTGCTTTTTCTGAAATGCAACCCCGCAAGCTCTTTCATCCGCCGACTGATAAAAACGACATTTAAATAGCGTCTGCGCAACCGCAAAAGATCATACCGGGTTTTATGAAATTCATCGGCTACTTTATTTGCATACAGTCCGCTATGAAATGTTCGAACGATTGGAACAGCGCTTATGCCGGCAAAAAAAACCGTGCCGAAATCGGTATGGGTATGAACAACATCGAAATGCCCGGCTTCTGCAAGCCGTACGGCCTCGGCGACATTCATCACATCCCAATATTTGTTACTCCATGAAATGCCGGACTCCCGAAGCGGCCGTGATCGGATCGAGATGATCTTTTGTGCCCTTGTTTTCGAACCCGGTGAGGCAAAGAGCGTTACCGAGTGTCCCGCCGCTGTCAAACCGTCGGTTAAATGCGCGATGATGCGTTCCGCTCCTCCGTATTTTTTCGGAGGTATGGTGTACCACAACGGCGCAACCTGTGCGATGCGTAATTTTTTTTTCATACAATTCGTTTTATCGATTCTTTTTCAAGAATTGAATGATA
Source organism: Candidatus Sungbacteria bacterium RIFCSPLOWO2_01_FULL_47_10 (assembly GCA_001820675.1). GTDB lineage: Bacteria > Patescibacteriota > Minisyncoccia > Sungbacterales > GWA2-42-14 > 2-01-FULL-47-10-A. Next base: position 1,028 of record MHQO01000034.1, on the reverse strand, counting down.
TGCTTCTTCATATCGGTCAACGACTTTCTCCAATGTAAACATCTCCTGAACCCTTCTCCGGCATGCTTTTGGATCAATAGACCCGGCTTTTTGAACGGCTTCCACCATTTCGTCAATCGTATCGCAAAGAAAACCGCTCGTCCCATGTTCGACGATTTCAGGCAAAGATCCTCTCCGAAGCGCAATCGTCGGCGTTCCGGTTGCCATCGCTTCAATCGAGACCAGCCCGAATGGCTCTTCCCATTTCAGGGGGAATACGAATGCTTTCGCTTTTCCGAAATACCGATAGAGTTCCTCGCGCGGCATCAATCCCTTGTGAATGACATGGGTGCCGTCGATATGCGGCTTAATCTTTGTTAGCCAAAAGTCGTTCGTATCTTCATCAGCCGCAGATCCCAAAATCACAATCGGCATGCCCGCCCTCCGTGCCACTTCAATTGCTTCAGCCGGGCCTTTCGCATCTACGATACGACCGGCGAATACGAGATAATTTTCTTTTTCATCGACGTCAAAAAACGGGACGGTGTCCAATTCAATACCATTATATGCAGTCACGGCATACTGAAGATCTGGAAGGGGTTTTCGCTGATTATCGCTGATGCTCGCATAGTACTGGTCGCGCTTGTAATACGAAAGTACATCTTTATGCAATCCTTCAATGGGACTATGGAGTGTGACGATCGTCGGCGTATCTACAAGCGGTGCGTAATATGACGAACGGATATCGACATGGCTGTGGATAATATCAAAATGCCCTTCGCGCGCCATTTGATACGCTTTTGAAACGAGGACGTGCTCGTACAGTTCATGCGGGCCCTTGCCCACAATCGAAAGCATCGCGCGATCCGTGACGCTTATGAGCCTTCCTGTCGTTTGTGAGTCGCCTGACGCGAAAAGCGTGACATCGTGGCCGCGCTTTACCAATTCCTCCGTAATCTGCGAAATGACCATCTCCGGCGCTCCGGACCACCCCCTTGGCACATACATGTCGGCCGGTATCGGCGGAATTCGAATCACGTTTGACCCGA